>JAZPZR010000213.1:0-14847 GCA_045544795.1 Eubacteriales bacterium | reverse complement strand
GGAGAGAAAAACATAGGAATTACTGCTATTTTGGTCTCTCCCTCCGTCTTTTGCCTACGGCAAAATCCACCTCCCTCATCAGATGGAGGCGGGGTTAGTGCATCACATGAACGCACCAATAAACTATAATTTTCCGTTATTCCACTTCTATAACTATCTTATTATCCGCATTGTTTACGGAAAAGTCGGGGTTGAGTGTGCCCTGCTTTACGGTAACGGCATATTTTACACCGCAGAATTCAAAGGTTGCCTTATTATCCTCTGCTTTTGCGCTTGTTATCGAAGAAATGACCGTCTCGGCATTATTAGGCGAGCAGTAAAGCTCGGTCGCCTTTTCCGATTTTGCAAAGACAAGACCCTCGTCATACCTTGCGCTAAGCGTTACGTCACCCGAAATCTCAATGCCCTTTTCGTACATGCGTATCTTTACAACTCTGTCGGCATTTATTAAAGTCACGGTACAGCTTTGCTTATCCTCACTGTAGTCAAGGCTGTCCCATCTGCCGTCGATATAGATTCCCGCATCCTTGCCGTAAAGGGCGCTGTCCATAACAGGACAGTTACGGAACTCACACGCGGTAGTCTTACACGCCTTATCAAGATAGAAGCCTTTGAGCGAATTATCAAAAACGTACATATCGCGGAAGCGCACAACGCCATCGTCCCAGAACAGATCGGTACGGAAATATTTTGAAGAAAACCACACGGATTTATATCTGTTGTTTTTACAGTCGGAAAGCGCAAGATAGGTCTGCGGCGGCGTGGTCTCAAACTGCGATTTATACCATCTGCCCGCATCCCCCAAAGTCATTACCTCAAACTGACCCTTATCGGCGCGTTCCCTTATTCTCGGCATCTGATTCATATAGCCCGTCCTGATGCGGCGCTCCCAGCCAAAGCTGTTTTCCTGACCCGCCTGCGTATACTGATGCGATATACCCGCGCCGCAAAAGGTAGTATCAAAAAAGCTTTCGAACCAATAGGGCTGTGAGCCGTAATCGGGTGACGCACATTCAAGTGTGGGTATGCGGTCCACACCGTAGTCCTCTTTTTTAAGCTGATAGTCATAGGCATAAATGGCATCACTGCCGAGCATTCTGAAAACGGGGATGTTTATCTGACGGCCTGTGTTATCAGGACAGAACATATTGCTTTTTGTGGGGTAATATGCGCCGTTATAATAGCCGCCCTGCATGGTGTAACCGTCTCCACCGACCTGATCCCGACAGATACAGCATGCATCTATTTCATACTTTTTCTCAAAATATTCGAGAGAATAGGCATCTATATGCCAACTTCCTATACTTTTGGGGTAATAACCGAAAATTTCGCGGAATTTATCCATATGTACGTCAATAAGCTTTTTACGCACACTCGGCTCATAGCCTATAAGGAAGCCTACGTCGTTATGCCAGTCCCACGAAAAGCGGCCGCGCCACGTTTCACCCGCCGCTTCGACCTGTCCCTGCACAGGCTCAAGCCAGATACCGAGTTCAAACTCGCTGTCCTTTAAAAGCTCTGTAAAACGGTCGTCACAAAGCGCATCGTACTGCAGTAAGAAGGTACCTGTAAGACTGTTTTCACGAAGGTAGTATATCTCCTGTCTTACGGTATCGACAAGGTCGACGTCACGGTTGGGTCTTGGCTCAACGCCCCTTACAAAATTTACAACGTTCAAGATGTTTTTCATACGATCTTCTTCCTCACTCTCACAAAATATATTATAACAAGAAAGCATGCCGCACCAAACCAGGAAACAGGGTATGACAAGCTTGTTATCACAAAGCTTTTTGCGTTGCCGCCGAAATAGGACATGACAACACGCAGTATAAGTTCTATAAAGCCCGCCGTAAGCGCAATACCCGAAAAGCCGAGTCCCTGAACCGCGTAGCGTACGACAACAAGTGTACACAGGAACACAAAGAAGGGTACGACGCAGTACAAAAAGGTTGCGACGTAGCGTTTGGATTCGGCAACGTTTTCAGAAATGAAAAGCGGGGTCAGCATTTTTCCGAAGATGAGCAAAAGCACACCTGAAGCCAGCGTATATATCACACCGATGATGAGGGTGGCTTTTATGCCCGCCTTTATTCTGTCAGGCTTTTTCGCGCCTGCGTTTGTACCGCAGAAGGTGGAAACGGTAGAGCCGAGCGCGGTATATGCATCTGTCGTAATATGCTCAAGCTTACCCGCGACGGAATATGCCGCGACGGGCACGGTACCGAGCAGATTATAAGACGACTGCACAAGAGTTGAGCCGAGCGCCTTTACCGACTGCTGAAGTGACATGGGAAGCGCCATTTTAAGCTGTGATCTTATAATTTCCCACGACACGCGCATGTCAGATCTTTTAATATGGAGAGCCGGCGCCTTTTTTATTATATACAGCAGGCAAAGAGCCGCGCAGACAGCAAACGACAAAATGGTCGCGAGCGCCGCGCCCTCGGTACCCATGCCGAACGCGGCAATAAACAGAATATCAAGCAGGATATTAGCAAAAAAGGAGACGATCGCAAACACAAGTGACATTTTCGCAATACCGACGGCGCGCAGCATGGATTCAAACAGCTTGTACAGCGTCATGAGAATAAGTCCCCACGATATTACGATAATGTAGTTATACGCCTCGTTATAAAACTCCTTATCGGTATTCATAAGTCTGAGTATCGTCGGCATGGAAAGTACAAGCACCGCCGTTATTATCACAGACATTGAAACTGCGAGCAGGAAGGAACAAAATACCGAGCGTTTTACGCCCTTTTCATCCTTTGCGCCGAAAAAGCGGGAGGTTACGATAGAGGTACCCGTTGTAAAGCCTATCATAAGTCCGTTCATTAAAAACATAATAGTACCCGTCGAGCCGACACCCGCAAGCGCGCTGTTGCCCAGAAGTCTGCCGACTATCATGGTATCGGCAATATTATACAAAAGCGTTATTATGTTTGAAAGGAATACCGGCAGCGCAAAGCGAAGCACCGATTTATATATATTACCTTGTGTAAGATCGATGTTTTTCATAAAATTAGTTTTTTAAAATTTTCTTTAAATATACACAGTAAAACGGTTCCTCAAAACAAGCATGTTTCAAGGAACCGCTGATATTTATAATCTCCAGTAGATATAGTCGGCAGCTTCAAACTGCTCTTTACAGTATACGCCCTTGAGGTCAAGCATAACCTTACGTCCCGCTTTGTACATACCGTCAAAATCAGCCAGCGTCATCGACTTGAAGCAGTCGTGCGCGACGCCGACAATAACGGCATCCATATCCTTAAGCTCATCAAGAGACATGAAGTCGACACCGTAAATACGGTGAGCATCCGTCCTGTCCGCTTCGGGATCGCAGACGATACAGTTTACACCGTACTCTGCAAGCTCGTTTATTATATCGATTATGCGTGTGTTACGCACGTCAGGACAGTTTTCCTTAAAGGTAAAGCCCAGTATGGCAACCGTTGCGCCCTTGATGTTCTTTTCAGCCTTTATAAGACTTTTAACAACGTTTTCGGCAACGTATCTGCCCATGCCGTCGTTTATACGTCTGCCTGCAAGGATTATCTGTGAGTGGTAGCCGAGCATTTCCGCCTTATAGGTAAGGTAGTACGGGTCGACACCGATGCAGTGACCGCCGACAAGACCGGGATAGAACTTAAGGAAGTTCCATTTTGTACCTGCCGCGCGAAGCACCGCCTGCGTATCAATACCCATTTTATTAAAGATTACAGAAAGCTCGTTCATAAATGCGATATTGATATCGCGCTGACTGTTTTCGATGATCTTTGCCGCCTCGGCAACCTTGATAGTCTCCGCACGGTGAACGCCCGCCTCAACAACAAGGCAGTATACCTTTGCAATTATGTCAAGCGACTCTTCGTCCATACCCGAAACTATCTTTGTGATATTTTCAAGTCGGTGTACCTTATCACCGGGGTTTATGCGTTCGGGTGAATAGCCGACCTTGAAGTCGACGCCGCATTTAAGACCCGATTCCTCTTCAAGAATGGGAATACACACGTCCTCTGTAACGCCGGGGTAAACTGTCGACTCGTATACGACAATACTTCCCTTTTTAAGATTTCTGCCGACAACACGGCTGGCGCTCTCGACAGGGTCGAGGTCAGGGGTGGTATCGGAATTTACAGGAGTGGGTACGGCAACGATATGGAAGCGCGCTTCACGAAGCGCCGTTTCATCTGCGGTAAACTGAATAGAGGTGTTCTTTACCGCCTCGTCACCGATTTCTTTTGTCGGGTCTACGCCCGACTTATAAAGTTCAATTTTAGATGCGTTGACGTCAAAGCCTATAACCTTGATCTTTTTTGCGAACGCGACCGCAATGGGCAGGCCTACGTAGCCAAGCCCTACTACCGACAGCTTTTCATCACCAAAAAGCAGACGGTCATAAAGATTACTCATAAATCCTCCTATAGAACAGCGATATTACGGTATTGCGGAGCTTATCCTCATCGACGTTAAACTCCTCAAGCTCTGAATTTTCAGAAAATGTACCCTCAGGTACTGTTATTTCATTAATAGTGTAATCCGCTGTATTTGCAACAAGTGATGCAAGCTCGGTCGACGACAGCGACGTGACCATATAATCATAGATTCTGTTATACAGTTCAAGCGGTGAATCACTTGCATTTGTAACACA
Source organism: Eubacteriales bacterium (assembly GCA_045544795.1). Classification (GTDB taxonomy): domain Bacteria; phylum Bacillota; class Clostridia; order Oscillospirales; family QAKW01; genus RGIG9041. Next base: position 10,193 of record JAZPZR010000213.1, on the reverse strand, counting down.
GGTTCTGAGCGCGGTGACAAGCGAAGCCATGTATGCGCGGTGACGCGCCATTCTGGCGCTGTTGGACGGATCTGCAAGCCCTGTTCTTGCGCGCAGATAGGTAAGCGCCTGCGAGCCTGTAAGCTTTACGGGACCCATCGGTATCGTAGCGTCGATCGCTGAAAAATCATCCACGACCTCAACATCAATACCGCCGAGATAATTGTTTATCAGTTCTACCGCATCCATGTTTACAAACATGTATTTATCAACGTCAATATTAAACAAGAGCTCCTCGACCGACTTGACGGTGTTTTTGGCGCTGATGGTACCGCCGTTGCCGTAGGCATGCGACAGCGCTATCTGTGCGCGCACCTTTCCCGTCTCAACATAGTTGTCGTTAAGCACCGTTATCTGTGCCATGGTGTCACGGTTTATCTGAAGTATATCAACGGTTTTTGTGCCGCTGTTGACAACAAGCAGCATAAGCACGTCCACCTGACCGCCATTTTCTGCCGACAGGTCGAGCTTTCCCGCAACGTCAACACCGCCGATAAGGACGGTGGTGATATCGGGATTGGGGGACCACTGCGCTCCGCCGTAGTCTATTATTTCAGGCTCAAGCATCGATTCCCACTCATACTGCTCTTTAGGCGCAGGGTCTTCGCGGTCAAAAAAAGCAAAATAGCAGATAACACCGACAAGTAAGATTATTATCAGTACAAGAAGCGGTGTTTTTATCTTATTAAAAAACGACATATTATTTTACTTTTTTCTTTTTAAGGCAGTAGCAGATAAGAGCGGCGTCTGCAAGCACAAGAACGCCGATAAGCGCTGAAAGCGCATCACTTGTATCAGGTGACGTTACAGGCTTATCATCGGGAGCGGGAGCGTCAGGCTTCTGTCCTTCAGTATAAACGTTCTTTGCGTAGTAATCGTCAACTGTCGAGGGATCAATAACTATGCTTTTTGCGGCAAGCGTTGTCTTTATCTCAACTGCGACTGCAGTGGGCTTACCGTAAACGATATCCTCAATCTCATCAAGAGTTGCAACGTTTACAACATATGAGTTTTCAGGAAGCGTTGCAGTGCCGTTTTCAACAACAACGTCGTCTGACGTTGCCCATACAAGCGCATAGCCGTCTTCTGTCTCAAAAACGTATACGTAGGGGTGGCTTTCGGGATGGTTATAGTTAAACTCAACCGTTGTGTCGGGGTCGATAACTGATGTTCCCGCAGAAGAGTCGGGGATAACCACCGTCTCGTCTTTTTCAGGGCTGTTTTTGCCCGTGTCTGCCGCCATTGCAGGTATAACGCAAACTGCGGCAAGCATTACGATTGCAAGGATCAATGCTAAAATTCTTTTCATGATATTTCCTCCGTTTCCCGCCATACTACCAGAAATCTTTTATCTTTCTGATTGTAATAGCATGTTGATAATATTACTAATCTGTCATCACTCTCAACGCTAACGTCCTCGGAGATGGCAGATGTCAGATTACGTGTGCTTTTAAGCGTTTCCACAAGCTCCTCAAACTGCGAGGGCTCGTCATAATCGCTGTAGTGAAGAAGATGACGGTTGTCAAAGGTTATCGCGCCGAAAAGCTCATAGTGCTTTTCGCCCTGCGGAAGATAGACCGTCATTTGTGAGTGCGCCTTGAAATATTCGGGATCGGTATAGTTTATAAGATCGCCGAACATTTTCCCGCTGTAGATGTTGTGGCCGTACACCACAGTCACCTTATCGTCAAAATCAAGCGCATTATAGTCTTCTGTATAGATACAGCCGTTCCAGCTGCCGTTACCCAAAAAATCACGGCGGTGGTAATAGCTGTTATCACCTTTTTTCTGAACGATGGGATAATCGACACAGGTGCCGTTTATCCTTATCCACGAATATATATCGGGGTTTTGCCTGTGCAGTGAAACAAAGTCGACAGGACTTTCATATTCCTCTTTTTGCTCGGCAGGCGGTACTGCCTCGTTTTCAGGCGGCGCCGTCTGTTCAATAATATCCTCAGGCTTCTTATCATTATACCACTTTATACCTACCAATGCAATAATTATAGCGGAAAGTATTATAATTATTACAATAAGTATTTTTCTGTGTTTCATACTATTCACCGTAAATGAGCCGACGCATGCGGGTGTTTACTCCCGCGCACTTTTTATGCGCGCGGACAAGCGCGGGGTAGGCTTTTTTGTTTTTACCGTGGATGTCACTGCCAAGAGCATATACAAGCCCGCTGTCAAGTATCCGTTTTATACGCGGCATACCCAAAAGCGTAAAGCTTTCTGCATCGAGCTGAAGCATAAAGCCCATTTCAACAAGCCTTTCAATCACAAGGTCGCTGCAGCGTTCAGCATGTGCAATGACTATCCTGAACCGTTTCGCAAGACGCCTGAGCGTCTCATAAAAATCATCAGTTATCAGCATTGACGGCATCTCGATAAGCATAATGTCAAGACCGTCTATACAAAGCCGCTCAAGACCCTGCATTTTGTCAAGACCTATGCATAGCTGCACCTCAGCGCCGACCTTAAAATCAACACCGTCAAATTTTCCCGCAATTCTTCTGAGTCCGTCCTCTTTTCTTTCAAGAAATTTTTCGACGGTATCTTTATGGGGATAAAAATGAGGGGTGCAGATAACTGTATCGATTCCGTTTCTCTTTGCCTCTTCAAGCTGAAACAAAAATACCTCAACACTCTTACAGCCGTGGTCGGCAAGCGGCAACGTATGTGAATGAAAATCAATAAGCATTATTTATACTCGTACGGCGAATACTTATATTTGTACTTTTTGGAGTAGTAGTATTTATTTTCACCGTGCGGAACGGCATTTATTATCGTGCCGAGTATCTGAGCGCGGGATGCATTTATCTGATTTTTTGTTTCGCGTATCTCATTTACAGATGCCGTACCGTAGCGGATAACAAGCACTGTACCGTCACACTGCTGCGCAACGTATGCGCCGTCGATAACAGGCTGGATAGGCGGGGTATCGACAATGACCAGATCGTATTTTGCGGAAAGTATATCGAGAAGCTCGGTAAATCTGTTCTTTTTAAGAAGATTCATGGGGTTGGAAACGTTTTTACCCGCAACGATAATATCCGCATTTTCAATATCGGTAGAATAGAGCACGTCACTTATGCCCGCAATGCCTGCAAGGTAGTGGGAAAGACCGAGTATCGCGCTGCCATCCTCCGCGTTCATTCCGTAATGGTCGACAAGGCGGGATTTACGAAGGTCGCAGTCAACGAGCACCACCCGCTTGCCGTTTGTTGCAAATGTACGTAAAAGCTGCATCGAAATAAAGCTCTTACCCTCATTCTCGCGCGTGCTGGTGACGCTTATCTTTTTAATATCGTCACCGCAGAAGTCAAGGTTTACGCTTATTGCATTAAACTGCTCTGCGCGTGTATATTCAAGCTTTTCAAAATTGGAAAGAAGTATTTTTTTCATTATTCGTACTTACCTCCCTTGTCACCTTTTTTACGCGACGGCTTTCTCTTATCCGTCGCTTCGTTTACAACACCGAGTATATTAAGTCCGAGCTGCATATCAACGTCCTCGATCGATTTGACGGTATTATCCGATGCAACCGAGATATACTTGGCAATAAAGAACAGAATTGCGCCGAGTATAAAGCTGATTATCGCATTAAGGGTGGAGTTGGGCGAGACCTGATAGCCGCGCGCCGCCGCATTCTCAATTATCTTAGGATGTGACGACTCCATAATATCGGCAATTCTTGTAACTGAAATTTCCGCAAGCGCATTTGAAATATCCGCAGCAAGCTTATCGTCTTTGGATACCGTCGTTATCTCAATGGTATGAGTGTTTTTGGGGTTTGTAACGGTAATCATGCTCTTTAGTCTTGCGTAGGTATATTCAGAACCGAGCCCCAGTCTGTTTTTCATCTCGGTAATAAACGGGCGGCTGGTTATAAGATATATATAGTCAGACGTTATCGATGAGCCAAGCTCAAGATCGGCAATTTTAAGTATCGAGTCAGACGCCGAAACAACGTACAGTGCAGATTTTGCAGAATACTTTGGATCTACAAACTTTTTACTGATAATACCGACCGTACCGCCAAGGACAAGTCCTGTAATTATCATACCCAGAATACTCTTTTTTACAACGTCTAAAAGCCCCGCAAGGCTCGCTTTAAAGTCCTTCTCGTTTTGGTTCATCACTTACGTTCCTTTCAATAAGGTTTTGTTTTTCGCACACGTCGCACAGCGCGACAAGTATGCCGAACTCCGCCCACACAAAGTAGTAGCCGACCATGGTCGACATACACAGTGTCGAGGGAAGAAAGATTATTGCAAACATGAGCGCGTTTTTCAGCCACTTGTGTTTTGTTTCGACATATACGGCAAACGCGTTATAAATAAGCTTCAACACCCAGTATATGAAAAATCCGCCGCCGATAATTCCAAATTCCTCAAACGCGGTAAGAAGATAGTTGTGAACTGTCGTTGCGTTCATTCTGTTTTCGGCGTACAGTCCGTTTATAACGTCACCGTTACCGGGACCTATGCCCATAAACTTATACCGCCACGCAACCTCGATCGCGTTTTTCCATATTGCAAAGCGCGGTTCATCTTTTACAGAAAAGTTGATTATCTCATTAAATATATTACCAATAATCGAGCCGAAAATCAATAGCATTATGACAATAGCCGCAATAAGCACCCAGCTTACCTTTTTGGTGCGGTTATAGAATGTGTAAAGCGCAATTACAAGACACAGCACGACAAGCGCGGTATTACAGCCGGTCAGCACCGTTACAAAGCCCGAAAACACAAGTAAAAGCATGTCAATAAGCGATTTTCCCTTAAGCCTTTGCGTTGCAATAAAGCAGATGGGCAGTGACATTACCATGAACATGGCAAAGTTATTAATATTTATCATGGTAGATGCAGGCATGTACAGTCCCAGAAAATTTTTCTGACGGCTGTAAAAGTCATACACCATTTTATAATAGTCACCCGTAAAGCTCTCGTAAATACCGATACCGCCGATAATAATAAAGTTTAAGGTATAAATACGGGATGCAAACAGGACGTCATCAAAGCTTTTAAGATAAAACAGGCACATGGCAAGCGTGATAAACGAGGTAAACCACGTTACAAGGTCGACAAACACAACACCTGTGTCATACGCCCAATAAATCGTGATAAGCCCTGTTATCATCATTGCCGCGCCGCAATACAGGGTCGTGTTTTTAAACCGTGACATGCGGTTGCCTGACGTCTGAATTATCATTATCTTCTGTTTTTCAATATAGGTTTTAAACAGAACGATGACCGCAAAAAGCAGTACCGCAATTCTGAGCGGAAAAAGAGAGCCGATAACGGGAAGTCTGATACCGTCAATAGAGCTTCCCCATACCGCAGAGGTCATAAAAAACAGGATAAACAGCTTATCCGTCATTCGTTTTTCACTCCCCCTTACTTAAAATTCACTATAGACTGTTATACAACTCAAGATATTGTTTTCCGATACTGTCCTCGCTGTACTTTGATATTATTATATCAGAAATATTTTTATTGTCAAATCTGAAGTGATTATTTATCATTTTAAGCATAGCATCGGCAAGCGCCGTCGGGTCGTCGGGCTCGCAGAGTATGCCGTTTTCGTCATTTATAAGCTCACACGCGCCGCCGTTTTTTGCAGAAACAACGGGACGGCCCGCCGCAAACGCCTCGATATAAACAACACCGAAGGTCTCCACAACGCTTGCATGAACGAGCGCGTCCGACTCACACACAAGTCTGTACACCTCTTCACGCGAGACGTTGCCGTGAAAAATAATGCGGTCGTCCACCGATAATTCTTTTGCCTGCGCTTTAAGCGCTTCACCCATCGGTCCGTCGCCTATAATATTCACCTTTACGTCGATACCGCGCTCTTTAAGAATCGAAACGGCGGAAACGACGTGGTTCACCCTCTTTTTTTCCATAAGCCTTGCGCACATTGCGAAGGTGAAGGTATCGTTTTTAACGGGCGCGCTGTATTTAAAGACAGGACTTAAAACGTTGCCTATCATAAGCGGTCTTTTTTCAAGACCGTATTTTTCATAAAGAAGGTCACAGAAATAATCGGTAACACAAACGCTTTTTACGTTATCGAAGGTCGGCTTTACGTAGTCGTACACGCCGGGCATCCTCAGCCAGTCTTTTATAAAAGTAGTAGAATGTTCGGTAAGTACTACGGGGATACCGTATTTTTCGCCAAGCTGACGCGCGACTATGCCTGCAGGGAAAAAGGAGTGAGCGTGAAGCAGGTCCACCTTTTTATTTTTCATAACGCGAAGCAGAATTTTCTCCGCCTTACGTCTGTATTCTGAAAGGTTGCGCCCAGCACTAAATCTTGCAAACAGCGTTGACGTCTGATGTATATACACATCAATGCCGTCCTCGACAAAGTGACGCACACCGAAGGTACGCTCCTTTAAGAAAAAGGTTTTTGTCGGTACAAGGTGAGCATCAATAACAGTCACCTCACACCCCGCTTTTTTTACAGCAACTGCCTGCTCCATAAAAAACGAACCGTTTGTGATGTTGGATTTAAGACGGAACCATGACGGAAGAATTACTACATGCATAACTTTGATCTTACCTTCTGTGAAATAATAAGATACGCTCTGCGGAATATAAATTCTATTCCGTAAATACCCATGCCCACCTTTTTATACTCCTTCAGAAAGGCAGACACACCGCCGACCTTAAGATGCTGCATCGCGATATCATACAGATTTTCCGCAAGCACACGCTTTTTGCGGGTATTTGATAATTTATCGCGAAGAAATGCGGTCTTATCAAGGTATTTATGACGTATCTCGGTATATTTTTCTATATTTTGCGGCTGATTGCGGAATTGCATATTAACGATAACGCCGATATCACGCATGGCGGCAAATTTATACTCACCCGCAAGGCGCGCCGACATTTCCCAGTCCTGATGGCGCACAAAGCTCTCGTCAAAGCCGCCGATAGCCTCAAAGCACTCGCGTCTTATCATCATGTTATCGGTGGTGGGTGATTTTATATGCATCAGCGTATTATAAAGTATATCACCGCTTTTTTTAATGCGTACACGGCTGTAAAAGCTGCCGTCCGCATTTCTCTTTTCATATGAGCAGTAGGACGCGCCGTACTCCTCAGTCAGAACCGAAAGCTGTTTTTCAATACGCGCGGGCGTAAACTCATCATCGTCATCAAGGAACATGATAAATTCGCCCGTACTGTTTTTAAAGCCTGTATTTCTTGCCGCAGAGCCGTTTTTATTCACCTCATGCGGTATGTAGATAAGCTTGTTTTCTTTTATGAGATCAGAGAGATACCCCTCTGTCTTTATCTGATCTTCAGTCCCCTGTCCGTTATCGTCAACAACGATAAGCTCGACGTTTTTATAGGTCTGACAAAGGACGCTGTTTACCGCGCGAACGACCTCGTTACCTCCGCCGTACGTTGTTATTATTACAGATACTTTTTTCATACTCCGCCTCGATCTTTTTCTTATATGCGTTGATATCGTTACGCTCACGTGACAGTCTCTCGGAGTTGTCACCGAGCTTTTTGCGAAGCGCACTGTCGGTCAAAATATCTGTAACGCGCTTTGCGATGGTGTCATCATCCTCTTCAAGATAGCCGTTGACACCGTTTTCTATCATGTCAACAAGACCGTCGGCGGCGGTGCTGACAACGGGAAGTCCGAGCGCCTGCGCCTCAAGCGCGCACATCGGCGTGCCCTCCCAACGCGAGCTCATGAGCATAACGCCCGCGTTTTTCATAAGTGAGTGCGGATTTTTTACAAAGCCGAGAAAATCAACGTTTTCATCAAGTCCAAGCTCACTGCAATATGCCTTTACGCTGTCAAAAAGCTCACCCGTGCCCGCGATCGCAACGCGGACATCGGGAATATTCTTTTTAACAAGAGATATTATATCGAGAAGTCTTTCGGGGTGCTTCTGATAGGTAAGCCGTCCCACGTATAAAATATCGTAGCGCTCACCTTCGCCCGCCTTTTGTCTTACCGCGTCACCGTCGATGACGTTATACAGCACCGAGCTTTTATCATAAAACATCTTACCGAAGCGGTAGCCCTCAAGCGAGCTTTTTGAGACCCAGAATATATGCGATGCTTTTTTTGCCGCGGGCAGAAACGCAAGTGACTTGACACTTATACCGCGGGCATCGTAGCAGTTGTTGTGAATATGAAGTATAAGCGGTATCTTTTTACAGCCCATTGCCGCGTAAAGCGACGCGCCCATATCGTGTGCGTGGATAATATCGGGCCGGAACTCGCCTATCACCCTGCGCGCCTCGGAAAAGGACGGCTTTTTCATGGGTAAAAAGGTGACCCCGCGTGATCTCAGCGCATCTGCAATATCCCCGTCGGGACTGCAGTATGCAACGGTATTTCCGTCAGAAAACTGCGAAATTATCTGACAGGCAACGTTCTCCGCGCCCGAAAACGCAGAGGATTTTAACATGTGAAGTATTCTCATACAGTTGCGGCATCCTTAGCTTTGTCAAAATATAAACGGTACAGCTTGTGTCTTACAATGTCTATCGAAAACTCCTCGATACGCTCAAGATTGTGCTCACCGAAGCTTTTTCTGAGGTCAGCGTCCGCTAACAGCATATCAACGCCTTTTCTGAAGCCGTCAACGTCAAACGCATCGCAAAGCACACCGCCGTCCTTATCAATAAGGTCGGTATTGCCGCGGATGTTGGACGCGACCGCGGGAAGACCGCTTGCCATTGCCTCCATAAGCGCAACGGGAAGTCCCTCCTGAATTGAGGGGAAGCAGAAGATATCAGCGCATGCAAGAAGCTCCTTGACGTCAGAACGGAAGCCTGCCATAATGACCTTATCCTCAAGCCCGAACTCCTTTATCTTGTCCCTGAGCATTGTATCGTTATAACCGCGGCCTGCGATTATGTACTTGAAGGGTCTGTCGATATCCTTTACCGCCTTGAGCATGACTATGTGATTTTTTCTGTCCGAAAGCTCACCGACCGATATAAGCACAGGCTCATCACCCACGCCAAACTCGGCAAGATACTCTTTTTTATCAGGACGGATATCACGGATACTGAGATAGTCTATTCCGATACCGGGAATATACTCGGTCCGTCCCGCGTGAAAGCGCTTTTTAGAACGCTTGTAATCCTCTTCGTTAATTGTGATTATTACGTCGGTATGGAAGGAGCATATCCATTCCATCGTATAGAAAATAAGCCAGTTTTTAAGCGGCGCGCCTGTGTAAAAATGAAAGCCGTGCGCCGTGTATATCACACGCGTCTGACCCTTTTTGCGCATTTTACGTGCGGCGTAACGCGCAAAGATACTGACAATGGGGGTGTGGCAGTGAATAAGGTCAAAGCCGATACCGCGTATCAGCTTTTTAACACGCTTATAAATGTCAATTGATTTAAAGGAAAACGGAGTGCGTAAAAAATCGATATGATGACAGACGATACCGCGTTCCTCCCACGATTTGCGCGCCGCCTGTACCGCAGCATCAGATATAGTGTTGCCCTCAATAAAATTGCAGGCAACGTGTACCTCATACCCCTGCTCGATAAGAAGCGCAATATTTTCCTCATTGAAAAGATGTACCATTGAGGCTGTATTTGCTATTATGAGTGCGCGTTTCAAACGAAAATCCCCCTAACCAACTCATACTTTTCCATACTGTTTATTATACACCTTCTAAACAATTAAGTCAATAAAGCAATCACTTAATTTAGGCCAAAAATCAAGGAAATTACTGGGTTTTTTCCAATAACGAAACCTGGTTAACTTTTTAGAAATTTAAGGCTTACCGCAACAGTGAAAAGCCGATGATCCCAACAGAAAAAATCCCCCGAATAATGCGAATTATGGTTTATCGATGTGTTTGTGTGATGTCCCCCCCCCTGCCCCCTTTGTAAAGGGAGGTGGTTTTGCCGTAGGCAAAATCGGAGGGATTGTAAGAAACAATTATGTTTTCGCATCTCCAAATCCCTCAGTCTCGCATACGCTTGACAGCTCCCTTTACAAGGGAGCCTCCCCGATAAACCACAATTTGAACGTACACCTGTAGGGGTCGGCGCCTCGACGACCCGCCGAAAAATCGTGCACACCATATCGGGACGATGTGGGCATCGTCCCCTACGAAATAATTATAAAACATCCCGTAAAACTAC
>JAZPZR010000212.1:0-3023 GCA_045544795.1 Eubacteriales bacterium | reverse complement strand
AATTCTTTTGAATGTCTCTACCTTAACTTCCTTCAGAAAGCCGCCAAATCTTTTAAAAATATTCGGCTTCTTATCTTTTTTAACCTTTTCTGCCATGTTTGGCTCCTCCTTAACAAACTTCAAACGAAGTATTACTTTGTTTCTTTATGCAGAGTGTGTTTCTTGCAAAATCTACAATACTTGTTCATCTCAAGTCTGTCGGGATCGTTCTTCTTATTTTTCATCGTGTCGTAATTTCTCTGCTTGCACTCAGTGCATGCCATTGTAATCTTTACGCGCATTATTCGGCACCTCCTGTTTTGCCTCCCTGCATATATTATAGGGAAATTTTTTGCACAAAAAAATAAGCCCTATGACAGGTACTTGTGATTATAGCATGTCTTATACACGATGTCAATAGTTTTTTTGAAAAAATGATATCCTGTTTTGCTTGACGGTGCTGTTTATATATTATATAATGAAAAAAACATTTATTCAATACACGGAAGTGAGAAAAATGCAAAAAAATATCGCTTTACTTACAATGTCGCTCAACATCGGCGGCGCTGAAACACATATATTCGAGCTTGCATGTGCGCTGAAGCAAAAGGGACACAACGTAACCGTCTTTTCTGCGGGCGGTGTATACGTTGAAAAGCTTGAAAGCCGCGGCATAAAGCACGTATACGCTCCGCTGTCGGATAAAAACCCGATAAATATACTCAGATCATGCAGGATACTGCGCGAATACGTAAAAAACAACCGTCCCTGCATAATTCATTCGCATACGAGAATTTCCAATTTTACTGCAGATATCGTATCGCGCGAGATGAACGTACCGTTCGTATCTACCATCCACGGTATTTACAGGACTGATTTTGCAACGCGCATCTTTACAAAATGGGGCACACGCGCGCTTGCCGTATCGGAAGACAGAAAGGAGTATGCAGTAAACTGCTACGACTTTGACCCTGACAAAGTGCGTCTTACCGTAAACGGAATAAATCTTGAGACGTTCAGAAAAAACAGAAACGCGGAATTCAAAAAGAGTCTGGGTCTTTCGGGGCGTGTGATACTGTGTGTTACACGACTTGACCCTGACGGCTGTGAGCACGTTTACAAATTGCTTGAGGTGGCGGAAGGTATTTATAAAAACTGTCCCGACGCCAACATCGTCATAGTCGGCGGCGGTAAAAAGGCGGACGATTTAAAATCCCTTGCAAGCGGTATCAACGCAAACACAAAGCCCGATTTTATACGCTTCGAGGGACCGCAGACGGATATTTACCGTTACTGCAATATTGCAGACCTGTTTGTCGGCATCTCGCGCTCGGCGCTTGAAGCGATGGCGTGTGAGGTGCCCACTCTCCTTCTCGGCAACACAGGCTACATCGGTCTTTTCTCCGACGACACACGCGCCGCATGTATTGACACCAACTTTACCTGCAGAGGTCTGCCATATCCCAAAAACGAGCAGCTGCTCGCGCTTATTACCGATATGCTTGACAATCCGCAGAGTTATGACAAAAACGTTGCAAAAGCGCTTGACATAGTCAAAACCACCTACTCTGTACACGCAATGGCGGAAGACGCTTTATTATCTTATAATGAAGCGGAGCGTGATGTTTATCCCTACGACGTAATGCTATGCGGTTATTACGGCAGGCGCAACCTCGGTGACGACATGTCACTTCGCGCGCTTTCTGACAATCTTTCAAGGGTGTGCGGCGCAAATAAAAAGATAATCCTCACCACAGATGCCAAGGCAACGCCGATCGACAGCAGCACGCTGTGTGTACACCGCTTTAATCTGCCGAAAATATTCAGGTACATGAAAAAGACGAGAATGTTCATTCTCGGCAGCGGCTCGATATTGCAGGATTCCACCTCCTCGCGTTCAATGTTTTACTATTTATATATACTTGAGAAGGCACTTAAAAAGTGCCCGCGCACCATGCTTTACAGCAACGGCGTAGGTCCTATTTCAAGAGAGCGGTATAAAAACAAGACGGCGGAGCTTTTGAACAAGGTGTCACGCTCTGTCGTGCGCGACAGTCAATCTTACAGCTTCCTGACAGAAATCGGCGTAGTTCCCGACAGAATCGCACTCGCGGCAGACGAGACCTTTACGCTTGACAAGAGCACCGTAGAAAAATCATACCCGCTTGAAAAAAGCAAAAAGTATCTCGGTATAAATCTCAAGTATTCCAAAACGTGTGATGAGTTTTTAACGCAGTTTGCAGAGTTTACAGATACTGTTGCAAAAAAATACAAGCTGACACCCATACTGCTTCCCGTACACTACGGTCAGGACATGCCCGCGCTCAAGCGTCTTTCTTCAAAGCTTTCATGCGAGCATATACTTATTTCAGGAAAGCTTGAGCATGAAAAAACGCTGTCCATCCTCTCACAGTGCGAGGTATCCGTGCTTGAAAGACTTCATTCCATGATCTTTTCAAGTATATTTGAAAGACCGTTTATCGCGATAGATTACGACCCCAAGGTAAAATCACTTTGCAAGGAGCTTGGCTGTGACGGGTACATGATATCTTCCGATGAGTTTGAAAAGAAAACTGCCGAAAACAAATTCGACACGTTATGGAAAAACAGAGACAGCGTAACAGCAGTGCTTAGTGAAAGCGTGTCCCAAAAGCGTGTTATGGCGGCTGTAAACGTACAGACTGCAGACTATTTATTAAATTAGGAGAGATTATGAGAATTCTTGGTATAGACTACGGAAACAGACGTACGGGCGTTGCGGTGTCGGACGAGACGGAGTTTTTGGCATCGTCTGTAGGCAACGTTGTAGAAAGCGATCCCGAAAAGACTGCCGCACGGGTGGCAGAAATTTACAAAGAGCAGAATGCCGGTAAGATCGTGCTTGGACTTCCCAAAAACATGGACGGAAGCTCGGGATTTCGCGTCGAACACACAATGCGCTTTAAAGAATTGCTTGAAGGACTTCTGCCCGGTGTTGAGATCGTTTTATACGATGAAAGAATGACAACGCTCGCGGCGGCGCAGTACATGAACATAACGGACGT
>JAZPZR010000211.1:0-9217 GCA_045544795.1 Eubacteriales bacterium | reverse complement strand
GCTTGAGAGCGCACCCGAAGAGCAGATAATCGATATCGGCGGTAAGCTGATACTCATCTGCCACGGACACCGCTACGGTGTAAAAAGCGGTTACGGCAATTTTGAAAATGCCGCTCTGTCAAGCGGTGTTGACTGTGCGCTTTGCGGGCATACCCACAGACAGTTTTACGAAAAGCTGGGGAATGTGGTAATTGCAAATCCAGGCTCGGTCGCATCGGGAAATTACGGTGTGCTGACTGTCGAAAACAATAAAATTGATTTTGAATTGAGAAGTATTTATGACTAAAGAAGAAATTATAAGAAATCACAGCTCGCTGTCACTTGCATATATAGGTGACGCGGTATTTGAACTTCTGGTGCGTGAGCATCTTTTAAACAGCGGACTTGCAGTAAACGGCGTGATGCACAAGCGCGCGAAGGAATACGTCAGCGCGTCGGCACAGAGCGCGCTTCTTGAGCTTATTGCGGACGAGCTTTCTGAGGACGAGGCGGGCGTCGTACGGCGCGGAAGAAACTGTAAGCCTCACTCCCACCCCAAAAATGCCGACCTGTCGGAATATCACAATGCAACGGGGTTTGAAGCGCTGTGGGGATATCTGCATCTTCAAAAAAACACCGAACGTATAAATCAACTTTTTAATATTATCATCCGGAACGACAAATAATAAAAGCATGAAAAATTTATTTAAAGATTTACTTATTGACAGTATTGTCATAATAATAGGCGGTATTCTGTACGCGGCGGGTCTTTGTATATTTGTTGCGCCGCACGGTATGCTGACAGGCGGAGCAAGCGGTATCGGTATCGTTGTCAATCACTATACAGACGTACCGATAGGTACCGTGATATTTCTGGTAAATATTCCGCTGTTTGCGTTTGCGTTTTTTATATGCGGCAAAAAATACACTCTGCGTACCGTATACAGCTGTCTGCTGTTTTCTGCGGTAATTGATATATTTGAAGCCTTTATCAGTTACTCATATACGGGAGACAGACTGCTTTGCGCTCTTTACGGCGGAATTCTGATGGGCGCGGGTCTTTATATTATCCTGACACGCTCTATCGTGACGGGCGGAAGTGATCTGCTTGCATATCTCATACAGAGAAAATATCCCGCATGGTCGATATCAACGCTTGTTATGATAATTGACGCCATCATCGTAATTATCGGCGCCGCCTCATACCGCAGTGCTGATTCTGCGCTCTATTCCATAACGCTCGTTATCATTCTGACGCTTGTTCTCAACACGCTTTTACGAGGAAGAAGCTCAGGCTCGGTCTACTTCATTTTATCGGAAAGATCAGACGAGATACGTGAAAAAATACTTTCCGAGCTTGAAAGAGGAGTGACCTCTCTTGACGTAAAGGGCGGTTATACAGGTAAGGAGAAAAATATGATAATGTGCGCGGTGAAAGGACGGCAGGCAGGCTTTTTAAGACGGCTTGTTTATTCAGTAGACCCGAACGCTTTTGTAATTTGCGCGGCGGCTGACAGTATTTACGGCTACGGCTTTATTAACCCAGAGAAAGAGGACGTATTTTGAAGCTTTACGACTATATAAAAGAGATAACGGACATCACTCCGTTCATAAACACACAGGCATTTTGCGGCATAAGGATCAACCCGCTCAAGTACAGCAGGCAAAAGTTTGAAAAAGACGCACCGTTTGATGCAAAAAAATGTGATTTTTTTGAGTACGGATACTATATTTCCGACGAGCAGAAAAGCGGAAATCACCCGCTTCATCTTGTAGGAGCGTTTTACATACAGGAGCCGAGCGCGATGAGTGCGGTAACTGCGTTAAAAGTCGAAAAAACTGACAGGGTACTCGACATGTGCGCCGCTCCCGGATCAAAGGCTACCGCCATTGCTCCGCTATGTGACATGCTTGTTGCAAACGAAATAAACAGCTCGCGCTGTCAAGCGCTGATCAGCAATATCGAACGGCTCGGAATTGCCAATGCGCTTGTACTCAATTCCGATTCAAAAAGCGTGGGAGATGCCTTTACGGGCTATTTTGACAAGGTACTCGTAGACAGTCCCTGCTCAGGTGAGGGAATGTTCAGAAAGCACCCCGATGTTCTCGACACATGGACACCTGAGCTTGTGAAAATGTGCGCAGAGCGCTCACTTGAGGTGCTTGAAAACGCCTCGAAAGCGCTTAAACTCGGCGGACGGCTTGTATACAGCACCTGCACCTATAATCTCGAAGAAAACGAAAAGACGGTGCTTGCGTTTTTGGAAAAGCACCCCGATTTTGAAGCGGTCGACACAGAACTTGAGTTCGGACAGAAGGGACTTCTCGGTCTTGACAAGGCGAGAAGGATAACTATTGCCGACGGCGGCGAGGGACATTTTGTCTGCGCGATGGTGAGAAAAAGCGAGCCTCCGTTTAAAAAGATCAGAACGCTTAAGCTGAAATATAATTTTTCAATGCTTGAGGGGATAACCGACGGCGCGCCGAGGTTTTTGGGGTGCGATGGCAGATTCGGCACGCTTGAGTTCGGCGGCAATACCTTTGCAGTACCCGACGGTATGCCCGACCCGCAGGGCGTCCGCATAATGCGCGCGGGAGTCAAGCTGGGTACGCTCGTATCAAAGACCTTTAAGCCCGACCATCACTTTTTCATGGCGGTAGACCCCGCCTCTGTAAAAAACAAGGTCGAAATAACAAAAGAACAGGTTGCCGAATTTTATAAAGGCAACACACTTCCCGCTGACAGCTCTGTAAAGGGCTTTTGCGCCGTGACCTACGAGGGACTTACCGTCGGCTTCGGCAAGGCATCGGGCGGTGTTGTGAAAAATCATTTACCGAAAGGACTCCGTATATGAAAAAAAGGCTGACAGCAATCATCACTCTGATTATAATGACGTTATGCTCGATACCCGCCTTTGCCGCGGGAAACAATATCGTCATGTCCTCCGATGCGGAAAGTATTACATATACCTTTTCTGCACAGCAGCTCGAAGGATATTACTTTGACAGTACTGTAAAGTATTACACCTTTTCAACACCCTCGCTTACGGTAAGGGCAGATAAAAATAATTTTTATGACCGCGATCTCGCATTTGTCGAGTTTTCACTCAATACCAATGACTTTAAAGTAAAGTTTTACTATAAGAACGGCAGTGAAAGAGCGCTTGACAAAAGCGCGATACCCATGCGCTACACGGTAAAGGGAGAGAGCATCACCTTCTACTCTGTGGCAACCTTCGGTGAGGAAATAATCACCTCTGACAAGGCTGCCGCGGGCGAGATGGTCTTTACAACAGACAAGCTCGGCGCGTTTTCAGTTAAAAACTACGAGTTTACCGACGTAAGCGACCCGAAAATGTGGTACTATAAATACGTCAATGCCTGCGCGGCTCTCGGCATACTTTCGGGTATGGGTGACGGAAGCTTTAAGCCTGACAATACCGTGACCCGCGCCGAGCTTTGCGTGATGATAGTGCGCTCGACGAGTGACGTTATAAGCTACAGAACGGATGAAAGCATTGTATTTAACGACGTTAAAAAGGGCAAGTGGTATTATGATGCTATCACCAAATGCGCGACGATGGGCATCGTATTCGGTGTAACACCAACTGAGTTTAAACCCGATGAGCCTGCTACGAGAGAACAGATAGCGGCGCTTGTTTCACGCGTGATACGTATTGCGGGAAGCTACGGCGGCAATCCCCTGCCCGACGTGAGTGACCCTTCACAGCTTGAGGCTCTTTACCCCGACCATGCCGACATCAGCAACTACGCAAAGGCAGACGCCCTTCTTTGCAACAGACTTTCGGTAATGGTAGGTGACAGCGCAGGCTTTCGTCCCAAGTCCAACACCACACGCGCAGAATGTGCGGTAATCTTCCATTCTGTTAAAAATTCCCTCTATTAAGTATTGAAAAGATTAATTATACATGATAAAATAAATATCATTGCTATTTAAGATAAGAGGAAAAGAGAAATGAGCAACCTGTATTTGCCGGAAGGCTACACGCCTGTACTCAATATTTTTGATACACAGCGTGCCATAAAAACAGTAAAGGATACTTTTGAGCGCGTGCTTGCGCAGGCACTCAATCTTCAGCGCGTTACGGCGCCTGTCATCGTGCGTGCCGACAGCGGTATAAACGACGACCTCAACGGTGTTGAGCGCAAGGTCGACTTTACCATGAAAAACGTCGGCGGGAGCGCCGAGGTCGTGCAGTCACTTGCAAAATGGAAGAGGATGGCGCTTAAGCGTTATGATTTTCACACAGGCAAGGGTCTTTATACAGACATGAGCGCGATCCGCCGTGATGACGATGCGGACAACCTTCACTCGATATACGTTGACCAGTGGGACTGGGAAAAGATAATTACCGAGGATGAGAGGACGCTTGATTATTTAAAGCAGACGGTAACCGCCATCGTGCGCGCGATATGCGCGACGCATCTTACAGTCAAGGCAAGCTTTCCTCAGCTTACCCACGTAACCTGCGAGACGCCCTTTTTCGTGACGGCACAGGAGCTTTGCGATATGTACCCCGGTCTTAGCTCAAAGGAGCGCGAAAACGCGGTGACAAAAGAGCACAAGACGGTATTTATCATGCAGATAGGCGGTAAGCTTAAAAACGGGGAAAAGCATGACGGACGCGCACCCGATTACGATGACTGGATGCTCAACGGCGATATACTCATGTGGAGTGACGTTTTAAACCGTGCGATAGAGCTTTCGTCAATGGGTATACGCGTTGACAGCGTTTCCCTTGCAAAACAGCTGAAAGAAAGCGGTCAGGAGGACCGCATGAAATATACATATCACAAAATGGTGGCAGACGGCACGCTTCCTCTTACGATAGGCGGCGGTATCGGTCAGTCCCGCCTTTGCATGCTTATGCTTGAAAAGGCGCATATCGGTGAGGTACAGTCTTCGGTATGGCCTGCGGATATGGAAAACGAATGTACCGAGAACGGTATTACACTTTTATAAGGAGAAAAGACAATGGCAACAATTGAGACAAAATGCGTTCAGGGCGGCTACACCGCAGGCAACGGTGAGCCCACACAGATCCCGATAATTCAGAGTACGACTTTCAAATATGCTTCAAGCACCGACATGGCAAAGCTTTTTGACCTTGAAGCAAGCGGTTATTTTTATTCAAGACTTCAGAACCCCACCTGTGACACGGTTGCCGCAAAAATATGTGAGCTTGAGGGCGGTACTGCCGCTATGCTTACAGGCTCAGGTCAGGCGGCTTCCTTCTACTCGGTATTCAATATTGCAGGCTGCGGCGACCACGTCGTTTCTTCTGCAAGTATTTACGGTGGTACCTTTAACCTCTTTAACGTCACAATGAAGCGTATGGGTATCGAATTCACTTTCGTTGACCCGAACTGTACCGAGGAAGAGCTTAATGCCGCATTCAGACCCAATACAAAGGCTGTATTCGGTGAAACCATCGCAAACCCTGCACTCAACGTGCTTGATATAGAAAAATTTGCAAAGGCGGCGCACGCACACGGATGTCCGCTTATTATCGACAACACCTTTGCAACGCCCGTAAACTGCAGACCGTTTGAGTGGGGCGCTGATATCGTAACCCACTCTACAACAAAGTATCTTGACGGTCACGGCTCGGCAGTCGGCGGCTGTATCGTAGACTCAGGCAAGTTTGACTGGACAAAATACCCTGAAAAGTTTGCATGCCTTTGCACACCCGACGACAGTTATCACGGTGTAACCTACACCGAGCGCTTCGGTCTTGAGGGCGCATACATCACAAAAGCTACCGCACAGCTTATGCGTGACCTCGGCTCAGTACAGTCACCGCAGAGCGCGTTTTTACTCAATCTCGGTATTGAGAGCCTTCACGTACGCATGAAGCAGCACTGTAAAAACGCTCAGGCGGTTGCTGAGTATCTCAATAACCACGAAAAGATATCATGGGTCAAATACTGCGGTCTTGAAGGCGATGCGGACTACGAACTTGCAAAGAAATATCTTCCCGGCGGCTCATGCGGTGTCGTATCGTTTGGCGTAAAGGGCGGACGCAAGGCGGCTGAGCAGTTTATGTGCAATCTTAAAATTGCCGCTATCGAAACACACGTTGCAGATGCAAGAAGCTGTGTGCTCCACCCCGCAAGCGCGACCCACAGACAGATGACAGACGACGAGCTTTTAGCTGCGGGCGTAACACCCGACCTTGTTAGATTTTCCTGCGGTATCGAGGGTACAGAGGACCTTATTGCAGACATTGAGCAGGCGCTTGCCAGCATCTGAGGTGACAGTAAATGCCGATAAAAATTCCAAACGAATTACCTGCTGTTGATATACTCAAGCAGGAGAACATATTTGTGATGAGTGAGATACGCGCGATGACGCAGGACATCCGTCCGCTCAAGATACTCGTACTCAATCTCATGCCTACAAAAATCGAGACGGAGACTCAGCTTTCACGGCTTCTTGGCAACACTCCGCTTCAGATAGAGATGGAGCTTATCCATACAGAATCCTACAAGTCAAAAAACGTGTCGGAGGAGCATCTGTTCACCTTTTACAAGACTTTTGCAGAGATTAAACACAACAAATACGACGGTATGATAATCACGGGCGCACCTGTTGAGATGCTCCCGTTTGAAGAGGTTGAATACTGGGACGAGCTTTGTCAGATAATGGAGTGGACAAAAACACACGTTCATTCCACCTTCCACATCTGTTGGGGCGCGCAGGCGGCAATGTACTACCACTACGGTGTGAATAAGCGCACCCTTCCCAAAAAGCTGTCGGGTGTTTACGAGCATACGGTCGACTACAAGCAGTCAATGGTAATGCGCGGCTTTGACGATAAGTTTATGGCACCTCATTCCCGCCACACCACAATGGACCGTGAGGACATTGAGGCAGTAAAAGACCTTAAAATTCTCGCTTCCTCCAAAGAGGCGGGAGTGTATGCGGTTAAAAACGAGTCAAGCAGTATGTTTTTTGTATTCGGTCATTCGGAGTACGATAAGGACACGCTCAAAAAAGAGTATCTGCGCGACAAAAACGCAGGACTTGACCCTGACGTTCCCGTAAACTACTTCCCTGATGACGATGATACAAAAGAGCCTGTAGTTACATGGCGCTCACACGCAAATCTATTATATTCAAACTGGATGAATTATCACGTGTACCAGACCACACCGTTTGATATCACGCAGATAGATGAAAACAAATAAAAGGGGATAAAACAAAATGAAAACCGATATCGAAATAGCACAGAGCTGTGTCATGCAGCCGATAACCGACATCGCAAAAACTGCAGGTATTGACGAAAAATACATTGAGCAGTACGGTCGTTACAAGGCAAAGATCGACCTTTCAATCATGAAAGAGGAGAGAAAGGACGGAAAACTCGTACTTGTCACCGCAATTACCCCCACTCCCGCAGGCGAGGGTAAGACGACAACCACTATCGGTCTTGCCGACGGTCTTAAAAAAATAGGCAAAAACGTTATGGTTGCTCTTCGCGAGCCGTCACTCGGTCCTGTATTCGGCGTAAAGGGCGGTGCCGCAGGCGGCGGCTATGCTCAGGTCGTGCCGATGGAGGATATAAATCTTCACTTTACAGGTGACTTCCACGCAATAGGCGCGGCAAACAACCTGCTTGCCGCAATGCTTGACAACCACATTCAGCAGGGCAACGCGCTCGGCATTGACGTTAAAAAGATCACATGGAAGCGCTGTGTCGACATGAACGACAGACAACTCCGTAACGTTATCGACGGTCTCGGCGGCAGAGTGAACGGCGTTCCGCGCGAGGACGGCTTTGATATTACCGTGGCATCGGAAATTATGGCTGTTCTCTGTCTTTCAGGCTCTATCACAGAGCTTAAGGAAAAGCTTTCAAACATTATTGTTGCATATACTTACGACGATAAGCCCGTGACCTGCGGTCAACTCAAGGCGGCAGGCGCCATGACCGCGCTTCTCAAGGACGCGCTCAAGCCCAATCTCGTACAGACGCTTGAGGGCACGCCCGCACTCGTTCACGGCGGTCCCTTTGCAAACATCGCTCACGGCTGTAACTCTGTTACCGCTACAAAGCTTGCGCTTCGTCTTGGTGATTACGCTATCACAGAGGCAGGCTTCGGTGCTGACCTCGGCGCTGAAAAGTTCCTTGACATCAAGTGCCGTATGGCAGGGCTCACACCCTCTGCAGTGGTTGTGGTTGCAACGGTACGCGCACTCAAGATGCACGGCGGTCTTGCAAAGACAGAGCTTGCAAACGAAAATCTTGAGGCGCTTGAAAAGGGTATTCCCAATCTTTTACGCCACGTTTCAAACATTACAAACGTGTACAAGCTTCCCTGCGTTGTTGCAGTTAACCGCTTCCCGACAGACACAGATAATGAAATTGACTTCATTATTAATAAGTGTAAAGAGCTTGGCGTTAACACCGTGCTTTCAAACGTATGGGCCGAGGGCGGTAACGGCGGTGTTGAGCTTGCGCGCGAGGTAGTAAGACTTTGCGAGGAGGAAAAGGGCGACTTTACCTTCTCATACGAGCTTGACACAACGATTGAAGAGAAAATCACGGCGGTCGTACAAAAGGTTTACGGCGGAAGAAGCGTTATTATCACACCCGCCGCTAAAAAGCAGATCGAAACGCTGACGGCGCTCGGCTTTGACAAAATGCCCATCTGCGTTGCAAAGACACAGTACAGCTTTTCTGATGACCCGACAAAGCTGGGAGCCCCCACAGACTTTGACGTTACAATCAAAAACGTAAAGGTATCTGCAGGCGCAGGCTTTATCGTGGTGCTCACAGGCGACATCATGACAATGCCGGGACTTCCCAAATCCCCCGCGGCAGAGCGTATTGACGTTGACGAGGACGGCAAGATAACAGGTCTTTTCTAAAAGTAATATAATAAAAACAATGCGGAAGAAGTTTTACTTCTTCCGCATTTTACAGAGTGTCAAAAAACTTATTTTTAATTTGACACTCTGAAGTGACTTTCAAAAAAGAGTGCAGATTTCGTGAACTCGTTTTCGTCGGCGTACGATGGTACGGTAGAGAACGAGTTCACGGAAAGTGAAGAAATCCCTTGGAAACACAAGTGTTTTCAAGGGATTCTTTTATTTGCTGTTGCGGGAGGATAATATCCTCCCCTACTACCCCTCCGTCTCGCTTCGCTCGACACCTCCCCTGACAAGTGGAGGCAAATCAGAGTGTTCCTTTTCTTCACGGTCTGTGCCTTT
>JAZPZR010000210.1:0-5256 GCA_045544795.1 Eubacteriales bacterium | reverse complement strand
TAACGGTGTGCGTCAGTTCCACAAGGGTATTGCACTCAATACAAATATCTGTATGTCAAATCCCGAAACGCGCTCAATCGTTGCAAACTATATTGCCGACTATGCTGAGAAGCAGAATAACGTTGACTTTTTACACGTATGGCTTGCAGACGCTTCAAACAATCATTGTGAATGTGAGGAGTGTTGTAAAAAAGTAGCATCTGACTGGTACGTTATGATGCTCAATGATATTGACGGGGCACTTACAAAACGCAATCTCGATACACATATCGTATTTATTGCTTACGTCGATACTCTTTGGGGACCAAAAGAAGAAACCATCAAAAACGAAAAGCGCTTTACAATGCTCTTCGCACCTATAAGCCGTAAATACACCGAAACCTACTTTGAAAAACCCGACATGTCGCAGGTAACACCCTACGTCCGTAACAAAACGGCCAGAGTAAAGGGTATGGCGGCAAACCTCGGCCACCTTATGCAGTGGAAAGAAATGTGGAAGGGTGACTGCTTCTGCTACGAGTATCATTTCTGGCTTGCACAGTATCTTGATATGGGTACAATGTTCCTCGCGGATATAATCCACAAGGACGTCCGCGGCCTTAAACAGAACGGTCTTCGCGGTATTGTTGAGGATGGCAGTCAGCGTTCGTATTTCCCCACAGGCTTCCATTTTTATGTTTATGGCGAAACTCTGTTTGATAACAGCAAGACCTTCGATGAACTTAAGGAAGAGTATTTCTCCGCGGCATTCGGAGACGATTGGAAACTCGCGGCAGATTATCTTGAAGCCTTAAGTGCAACTGCAGACTTTGGCTTCTGTAAAGGAGAGCGCGACGGTGAAGGCGTTGAAAAGTATTATGACCCCTCGCTCAAACCCGCTTTTGAGAAGACCGAAAAAATCGCTGAAGAGTTTTTAACCACAATAGAAAAGCATCTTGACAGTGACGTTCGCTGTCAGTATGTCAGCTGGGAAGTCCTTAAGTGGCACACTCAGTACGTCAAGTACTATTCAAGAGCGCTTGCGGCTCTTTGTACAGGGGATCTTGATAATTCAAGTAAAAACTTCTATGAACTGATTAAAGTTATGGCACCGCTTGAAAATCTTCGTCCCACGGTTTACGATCATGAGCTTGCAATGTCAACGCTTCGCCGTTCACTTGATATGGACAAGAAAGTAAGCTATAGTGACCTTTTTGTATAAAAAACACCATTTTCTGTCACTAAAAGACAGAAAATGCAGGAAATTATTCATTTAGTTTCTGAACAAATAAAAAAATAGCCTATTTTTGAATTTTTATCTTGACAAACTTTCAAAAATAGGCTAAACTATATTTAAGTTGAGAACAACAATGAGTGGGAGTTGTTCTTAAAAAATCGTATTTGCACTGTTTGCAAATACGATTTTTCTTTTACCCTTTTTCTTTGTTTTGGATTTTGTACTTTCCCGGGAGAATTCCCGTTTGCTGTTTAAATACACGGGCAAAGCAGACAGGATCGATCCCCACCGCTCTTGCAGTCTCGCTTATTGAGAGGTTTCCGTCTGTAAGTAACGCACATGCTTTTTTAATTCTCAACTCGTTAAGGTACTGATGCGGGCCTTTTCCCGTGTTCTTTTTAAATAACGTTGAAAAATAACATCTTTCAAGACCAAGCTCTGTTGCAATGTCGTTTACCGATATATTTGAAGCATAGCGCATTTCCATTACAGCAAGTGCTTTTTGCACGTAGGAGAGCGGGTCGGACGATTGGTTTGTATAGCGCATAAGCTCGCCGAACAGTGCATGGCAACAGCTTTGCCTGCGAAGGTCGGCGCCTGCATCGTTATCGTCGATCATAGAACACATTTTACGTAACTGCTCCACGACGCTGTCAAAGGCTTCGGGCGGTGCGTAGGGCTGCTCCGACGTTATGCCCAGCGCTGAAAGATAGTTGCTTATTTTAATTCCTTTTACACCGCACCATACACCGCACCGGGGTTTTACCGTATCAGCCGTGTGAATTATAACGTCTCCCGGCTTTAAAATAAAGCAGTCGCGGGGTTTTATGGGAAACTCTTTGCCATTGATAATAACAGAGCCGTATCCGTCTGTGCAACATTCGATTATGTACGAATCGCGTATTACAGGACCGTATTTTATGCCCGGAGGCAGATTTTCATCCACTCCGCATATATAAAGATTTAGATCAGCCTGCTTTGAATTGCCGTATTTTTCGTATTTCATAATGACCTCATATAAAACAAATTGCATATTTATTCAAACATTTTTTCGTTGATTTGTCAAGACGTGTTTGCTATAATTGAAGCATAACAACAAAAAAGGAGAAGTCTTATGAAAAACATTTTAAACATTGCAGTTATCGGCGCATCCAAAATGGCTATGAAGCACATGGACGGTGTTATAGCTAACAAAAAGGCAAAGCTTTACGCTGTTTGTGATAAGTATATTGATAAGGCAAAGGCTGCCGCAGAAAAATACGGGGTAGACGTTTATACAGACGATTACAAAACGCTTGTAAACGATCCTGAGGTTGATGCTGTTGTTATTGTTACTCCCGACCAGGTTCATCTTGAGCAGACGTCTGCCTTTCTTCGTGCAGGTAAGGACGTTCTTTGTGAGAAGCCCATGGCTCTTAATCTTGATGAGTGTGATAAAATGCGTGACGTTGAAAAAGAAACGGGCAGAATGCTCATGATCGGTCAGGTATGCCGTTGTACGCCTGCTTTTATTGCCGCTAAAAAGCTTGTTGATGAAGGTGCTATCGGTGATCTTTTCTTTGTTGAGAGTGAGTATGCACACTGTTACGAAAAAACAGAGGGCGTTGATGCGTGGAGAAAAACACCTGAGCGTCACGGCTTTATCGGCGGTGGTTGTCACGCTGTTGACCTTCTTCGCTGGATAGCAGGCAATCCTACCGAGGTTACTGCTTACGGCAATCACAAGTGCCTTACGGAGTGGCCGACAGACGACTGCGTTATTGCTATATATAAATTCCCGAACAACGTTATAGGTAAGGTATTCACCTCGATCGGTTGCCGCCGTAATTATACCATGCGCACCGTTCTTTACGGTACAAAAGGTACGATCATTTGTGACAATACGTCTCCTAGCTTCCAGCTTTTCAAAAACGGACCCGACCTTGAAAACGGTAAGGGCGCTTATACTGTTGCCGAAGAGATTCCCGTGGATATCAATAACCACAACGTTACTTTGGAGATCGAAGACTTTATCAATGCTCTTCAAAGCGGTAAGCCTGCCCCTGTTTCATCAATGGAGGGCGCAAGCACTATCGCAGTTTGTACAGCAACTGTTGCATCTGTTAATGACGGTGAAACAAAAACAATTGTATACCCCAGATAATAAAAACGCCCATTCGGGCGTTTTTTATTTGACAAATATATTTAGTTTGTTATAATTAAGAAAAAAGGAGGGTGCTTTACATGTTTATAGATATTCACTCGCATGCCTACCGTAAAAGACCGCCGAAGTTTGGCTTTCAGACGGCAGAGCAGCTTATTGAACGTTATGATAAAATGAAGGTTGACGTTGCGGTACTTTTACCTGTCGTAAGTCCTGAGATATATTTTCCGCAGCCTGTTGAGGATATAATCGAGATGTGTGAAAACCATCCGGGAAGATTTGTGCCTTACTGTAACGTAGATCCGCGCAGTTATTGGAATTCTCCTTTTTCCCCGCTCGATAAAATTCTTGAGCATTATAAGGCTCTCGGTTGTAAAGGTGTGGGTGAGGTCATGCCCGCAATGGCGCTTAATGATCCGATGGTGCAAAATCTCTTCCGCTGTGCCGCAAAGGCGGGACTTCCCATTGTTTATGACGGTAGCGCGCAAAAGAAGGGCGATTTCGGTATTTATGACGATCCCGGTCTTCCCATGCTTGAAAATACACTCCTTGAGTATCCCGAACTTAAAATTTTCGGTCACGGCCCTGTTTTCTGGAACGAGATTGGCAGACTTGAAACAGTAGCACAGCGCGGTGTTTATATGAGCCTTTACGGCAAACAGTATCTTAATTTACCCAAAGGTCCTGTTACCGAAGAGGGTACCGTGCCAAAACTTTTCAGAAGGTATCAAAATCTTCACGGTGACCTTTCCGACCCTACCGCGTATAACGCAATAGCACGCGATGAAAATTACGGTCCCCGCTTTTTAAGTGAGTTTGAAGACAGACTTTATTTTGGTACGGATATGTGCGGTATAAATATGGAGGTGGAGCTTGACAGCCTGCTTATAAGCTGGCGTGAGCGCGGAAAAATATCAGAAACCACCTTCCGAAAAATAGCGTATGAAAACGCAGAGAAGCTTTTGGGATTATGATAAACTATAAAGATATAAGCAACTGTTTAAAATCAATAGGTGTGAGCGAAGGGGATATATGTCTTTTTCACTCGTCCTTTAAAAGTCTGGGTGAGGTTGACGGCGGTGCCGCCGCAGTAATAAAAGGTTTTGACGATGCGGTGGGGGAGAGTGGTACAGTTGTTGTACCTACTCTTTGTTCGGAAGACTTTTTTAATTCATATAACACCTGGCATCTTGATAAAAAGTCTGATGTAGGTTATCTTACCGAGTATTTCAGAAAGCTTCCCGACGCCATCCGCAGTGACCATGCAACACATTCTGTTGCCGCCCGCGGACCGCTTGCACGCGAACTTACCTTTGAGCATTCGGCATACGGACCGCATCTCTGTCCTTTTGGGGAATATGCCTTTGCCGATTCTTCGCCCTGGATGAAGATGTATAAGAAAAATGCAAAAATCGTTTTTGTCGGGGTCACCATGAAATACAATACTATGAAGCATCTTATTGAAGCAACCGTTACGGAAAAGCTTCTTGCAGACATTGATGACCTGCAAAAACGTGCTGAAATGAACGCTCGCCTTCAGACGTTTGATAACAGATGGGAAGGCGTATGGTTATATTATAAATCCGATGTCATGCAGGACCATCTTGACTCGCTCGGACTTGTCCGCCGTGCAAAATGCGGAAATGCCGAGCTTATATGTGTAGATGCTAAGACGACAAACGACGAGGCTATCCGCGAGCTTCTGACAAATCCTGAAAAATGGTATACAGACAACAGATTACAATGGATAGTTGATTGTAAAAAAAGGGGGATGTAAAAATTCTCCGGAACGCAAAAAGCCAAAAAAACAAGGGAAAAAGAAACTAATAAAATCCTGTAGAACAACAAAATGAAAGAAAAGTGTTGCATTTTTTACTTTTATGCAACACTTTTCTCT
>JAZPZR010000209.1:0-5856 GCA_045544795.1 Eubacteriales bacterium | reverse complement strand
AGTATGACAAGATAAACTATGCATTTGAAGAGGCGGAAGCCACAGGCTACGGTATAGTAAACCCCGGTATAGAAGATTTAACTCTTGAACAGCCTGAAATCTTTAAGCAGGGCAACAGATTCGGGGTTAGATTAAAAGCGGGCGCACCGTCCTACCACATAATAAAAGCAAATATAAAAACTGAGGTTGCTCCGCTTGTTGGCAGTGAAAAACAAAGCGAAGAGCTTGTTATGTATCTGATGGGCGATTTTGAAGAAAATCCTGAAAAAATATGGGAATCAAACATTTTCGGAAAATCCGTTCACGACCTTGTAAACGAGGGCTTGCAGGCAAAGCTTTCCAAGATGCCAAGTGATGCACGTGTCAAACTGCAGGATACGCTCTCTAAAATAATAAACGAGGGCAGCGGCGGTCTTATATGCATAATACTCTGAAACGGCGGATATCCGCCGTTTTTTATTTGTGCTATTTACAAATAAGTGATAGAATTATATAATTCTATACAGGGGAGGGATATGATGACAGAGACCGTATTGAAAAGACCGTTGTTTTTTGCGTGCGCAGTTGCCTGTGCATGCGCTTTTCTGTTTTCCTTTTTTACCCCTGTCACGATATTTGCTTTTTTACTCGTGATAATATTTGCGATAAGCTTTATGATCCCGTTCAAATGCCGACTTATAATGCCGTCGGTACTCGCACTTGTTCTTTGTATAATTATTGCAATATCATCTTCTTTAAGGTATTATCTTACCGTTATTCCCGCTTGCGATTATGCAGATACTTCAGCGACTGTGAACGGTACGGTCCTTTCCGTTGACGGTGATGAGGTGGTTATAAAATGCAAAACTATCTCGCTTGATGACTCTGAAGAAAAAGTCCGTTTTAAAATATCGGCAAGGCATACGGGCGTATTGCAGTTGTTTCCGTCTTCTGTGGTTACTGCGAAAGTTACTTTTGATGACGGGGTCAGCCGCAACGGCAATAGCGGAACTGTTTTGTCCGGCAAAATTACAGACGTTACCGCTCAGAAGAATTTTGATCTGTATTCGCCAAGGTACAATCTTTATAAGATTCGTACAAGCCTTATGTCCTCACTTCCGTTTGAGAGTGATACAAATGCTTTTATGAAAGCTATGCTTTTTGGAGATAAGTCTGATATATCTGACAGATTTATCAATAAAATGAATCTGCTTGGTATATCTCATTTTATTGCGGTGAGCGGACTTCATCTTGTTTTTGCTGTTGTGCTGTTGGACTTTATACTTTCTTTATTCTATTTAGGATATAGAACGCGCGCTGTCGTTGCAATTATTTCGATAGTGTTTTTTACTGTGATAAGCGGCTTTTCTGTTTCTTGCGTACGTGCGGCAATTATGATGTCGGTCTATTATATCGGGCGCGTTGCAGGAAAAATACCCGACAGTCTTACCTCTCTATCGGTTGCAAGCTTTGCTATTCTCGTTTTCACCCCGTATAACGTAGCCTCTCTTTCTTTTATATTATCCGCATCGGCGACGTTTGGCATAATCGTTCTTATGCCCTGTTTTAACTCACTTGTTGCAGTAAAATTTAAAAGCCATATCCTGAGCGGACTTTATTATACTCTGACAAGCGCTTTTACAATGTCACTTTCCGCTATTTTGATGACGTTACCCATAACAGCGATTTGTTTTGACAGGTTTTGTGTTATATCGCCTTTTGTTAACGTTATTTTATCGTTATTGATGCAGGCTGTGTTTTATATCGGGGCGTTTGCTGTTATCTTCTCTTTTGTTCCTTTTTTAAAACCTGTGTTTGCGTTTTTGGGAGATAACGTTTATAATCTTATTGATTTGGCAGTCGACAGGGTTTATAATATAGAAAATATAACGGTTGGAGGAGGCTACCGCCTTTTTTATCTTGTTCTTGCACTTCTCTTTGTGCTGGTAATAGGTGTTTACGTTTTTTATAAAAAGAAACTGAGCGCTGCTTTTACGGCATGGTATGTTTGCGCCTATGCGTCGTTTTGTCTTTTGTTATTTGTTTTTAATCTTTGCTTTACTGCAGGCGATGTCTGCGTCAGCTTTGTTGACGTCGGACAAGGCAGCTGTACCGTTGTGTCGTACGGTGAAAGGGCATCGCTTATTGACTGCGGCGGTGAAGACTATTATGAAATTACAGATGTGCTGTCAGACCATTCTGTAAAGAATATAGATAAAATAGCGCTTACTCACGTTGATTATGACCACGTATGCTTTCTTCGGTATATTGTAAGCAGGTATGAGGTAGGGGAGATAATGCTTCCTCGGTTTTCTAAGCTTGATGATATCGAGCAGGACTTGAAGTTTGCAAGTGAGAACGGTGCCAAAATTACTTATCTTGAAGAGGATTGTGAGTTTTCGCTATGTGATGACGTCAGCCTTAAAGTATACGTTGAAAGAGCAGAGCCTGTTAAGCATACAAATAACCTCAGCGCAGTATATAAACTTACTGCCTACAATAATACCGTTCTTTTTACAGGTGATATGAATATTTATCAGGAGTATAGTTATCTCGGCTACGGTGACGAGCTTGATATTGATGTTCTTTCAGTGTCACACCACGGCTCGAAAACGTCGTCGCATCCGCAATTTATAGAATTGTGCTCACCCGAGTATTCTGTAATAAGCGTTGCAGAAAACAATAGTCTGAATCTTCCTGCATCAACGGTGGTTGAAAGGCTTAAGAAGGTTTCTGCGGTGTTGTCTACTGCTGATGAATCCACTGTCAGATTTAATTTTAATAAAAAGGGATATAAGCTTATAAAATGAGTGTTAAAATAATAACGGAAAATTTAAAATCGGGAAATTTTGCTTCACTTTACTATATACACGGTGAAGAAGAGTACCTCAAGCAGTATTATTACTCAGAACTGCGCAACAAAACAGTGACCGATCTTGTCGATTTCAATGTGATCGAGTTTGATTCCAAAAATTTTGATTATACGGATTTTTGCAACTGTGTTAACAGTTATCCCGTTATGGCTGACAGAAAATTCGTTGGAGTAACTGATTTAAGTAATTCTTTGCTCACGCCCGACTTTCAAAAAAAGTTTGTTGAATTTTTAAAATCCATCCCTGATTTTTGTACTGTTGTTTTTTATGACACCGAATTTAAAAAAGTAAGCGGAAAGAATAAACTTGAAGACGCCGTGATAAAAGCGGGCGGTGTGAATGCTCCTGTTTCAAAGCCGACACCGTCAGGTCTTATGTCATGGTGTGCACGGCATTTTAAAAAGGCGGGAAAAAACATATCGGCAGACGATCTGAATTATATGTTAAGTATTACGTATACAGACATGCGCTCGCTTGCGAATGAGATATCCAAGCTTTGCAGCTTTGCCTCGGAAGATACTGTTACGCGTGAGCATATTGATGCGGTCGTTGTAAGGAGCATTGATGCCAACAGATATGAAATATCAGATGCGTTTGCATCGTCTGACTATCAGAAGGTGTTTGATATTATTGACAAAATGTATAAACAGAATATTGACGATATTCTGATTGTAGGTACGTTTTATTACAGCTTTGTCGACTTGTGGAAGGCAAAGCTTGCGCTCGACTGCGGAAGACCTTCGGCTGAAATCGTAAGCGGGCTCGGTGTAAATCAGTTTGCTCTGAGAAACGTGTTGCGCAACGTGAAAAAGTTTGACAGAAGGTTTCTGGAAGAGTGCATTGAGGTGTCTCTTGATCTTGATATGCGTCTTAAGAGTATACAGTGCAATAAGCGTGATATGATCATGGGGTATGTTGCCGAGCTTGTCAGCAGGAGGCGTAAATTTGCATAAACTTAAAATTGATCGCTTGATAATAGTAGAGGGCAGATACGATAAGATCCGCTTATCCAATATTGTTGATGCTGATATTATCTCAGTAAACGGTTTTTCGGTTTTTAAGGATGATAACATGAAAAAAACGCTGAAAAAGCTTGCTGTTGAAAAAGGCGTTATCATCCTTACCGACAGTGATACAGCGGGATATAAGATTCGTGTGTTTGTATCTCAGATACTCTCAGGGTGTGATGTTGTACATATTCTTGCTCCGCAGATATCGGGAAAGGAAAAACGTAAGGCAACTCCATCTGCGCAGGGTTACGTCGGTATTGAAGGTACGGATGATGATATACTTATAAAGCTTCTGTCCGATTACGTTTCTGATAAAGATATAACATCCGATATATTGCCGTCAGATCTGTATCAGCTTGGATTTACGGGTTGTGACGGAGCGAAAGAAAAGAAAAACAAACTTCTTTTATCGCTTGGTGTCCAACAGAATATCTCAAATAAATTCCTGCTTAGATTGCTTAACGAAAAATACACAAAAGAAGAGTTTTACAATTGCTTCGGAGGTAAAATATGATCGATAAAAATGTCAGACTCAGTATGCTTGCCGACTTTTACGAATTCACTATGTCCAACGGATATTTTGAAAACGGAAAGGCAAACGAAACTGTATATTTTGACTTGTTTTTCAGAAGAATACCTGACGGCGGCGGTTTTGCGATTGCGGCGGGTCTTGATCAGGTCATAGACTATCTGCTTAATTTACGTTTTGAAGAGGATGAGATAGAGTTTCTCCGCTCGAAAAATCTGTTTTCGGATGAGTTTTTGGAGTATCTTCGTAATTTTAAATTTGAATGTGATGTGTATGCCGTGCCTGAAGGAACGCCTATCTTTCCGGGTGAACCGATAATTACCGTGAAGGGACCGATTATACAGGCTCAGCTTATTGAGACAATGCTGCTTCTGTCCATAAATCATCAGTCACTTATAGCTACAAAAGCCTCACGCATAGTACGTGCGGCGGACGGACGCGCAGTCAGCGAATTCGGCGCAAGAAGAGCGCAGGGATATATAGGTGCGGTCCTTGGTGCGAGAGCTGCCTATATTGCAGGCTGTGTGGGGACTTCAAACTCTCTTTGCGAAATGCTTTACGGTATACCCTGCAGCGGAACAATGGCTCATAGTTGGATACAGAGCTTTGATACTGAGTATGAGGCGTTTGTTGCTTATGCAAAAACTTATCCTGACAACTGCATTCTTCTTATAGATACCTTTAACGTTCTTAATTCGGGTATAAAAAATGCTATAAAAGTATTTAATGAGGTCCTTTTACCTAACGGTTACAGACCCAAGGGTGTACGTATTGACTCGGGTGATATTACTTATCTGTCTAAAAAAATAAGAAAGATACTTGATGAGAACGGTTTTGAAGACTGTAAGATAATGGCGTCAAACTCGCTTGACGAATATATTATACGTGATACGATATTACAGGGCGCCAAAATCGATATGTTCGGTGTGGGCGAGAGACTTATCACTTCAAAAAGTGAGCCTGTTTTCGGCGGCGTTTATAAACTTGTTGCGATGGAAGATAAAGAGGGTAATATAATTCCGAAAATTAAGATATCTGAGAACGTTGAAAAGATAACTACGCCGCACTTTAAAAAGGTCTACAGACTTTACTCTAACGAAACGGGAAAGGCGATGGCTGATCTTGTGACGCTCTTTGATGAGGAACTTGACGACACAAAGCCTTATACACTTTTTGACCCTCTGCACACGTGGAAAAAGAAGACTGTCGAAAATTTTACTTCTATAAATATTTTAAAGCCTATTTTCAAAAACGGAGAGCTTGTCTATACAAGACCGGACACCGAATCCATCCGTGAATACTGTCTTGCACAGGTTGATTCTTTGTGGGATGAGGTCAAAAGATTTGAAAATCCGCACAAATATTATGTCGATTTAAGTCATAAATTGTGGGGTATCAGAACCGATTTACTTGAAAAGTACAGTTGATTATTGTTTACAATTTATGCAACATGCACAATATAACG
>JAZPZR010000208.1:0-13907 GCA_045544795.1 Eubacteriales bacterium | reverse complement strand
AATACCGCCGTATTTACAGGTACTGCCGCAAAGACAGGCTTTACGCTCAATCTTATCGACAACCTTATGTATAACGTTGCAGGTGCCAACTACGGTATTTTCCGTATCGACTGTAAGAGTGAGATAGACGTAACCTTAAATCTTTTAAATAATGAGATCTATCACCATACAAAAGAAACGTACTTCAACGGTAATGCTGATTACGTTACAGCAGGTAGATATTTCATAAACTTCCACGGCAATAAGGTTATTTCTTCAACACTTAAAAACGTAGCACCTAATGCACAGTATACTGCAGAAAAAGCCGGCTCTATTCTTTACTACAATTTTGACGGCAACTTCTTCTCAGACTCGGTAGACGGTGCAGGTAAGCCCATTACTTTCGTGCTGGGCCCCACTGACGGAGCACCTCTTGCTTCCGGTTGGGATTATACAGATACAAACTACTACTTTGATTATGATATGACATACTCATCGCACGGCATGAAGATTGCCGAGGCGGTATTTACCGACGACGCTTTGGTTGAGGTTGGTAAAAACACTATCGACGTACGCTACTTCAGAAAAGAAGGCGTGATCACACCTCAGTTCTTTGCTGACGAGAAGGCTTCGGGCTCTGTCAAGGCAGAGTTTGAGATGGCAACCGATCCTGCTTTTGAAAACAAGATCACAGAGATCGACCTTTCAACACTTGGCGACAGCACAAAGTTCTACGTACGCGGTATTTATAAGGATACAGAGTATGCTCCCCGTGTGTATACCGTAAATCTTATTTCGGCTGAACCTAAGGACTTCAACGCTGAGTTCCTTGCAAACGGTATCAAGGTCGGCGATGACGAGCTGTCATACGACAACACCGCAGTCTTTGTTAAGGAGACTGAAGAGGACGAGGACGGCAATCAGGTTTCTTACGGCTTCTTTGACGGTACCTATTATAAATTTAAGGTAGATAACAAGATAGTATTCTCAAACATCAAAACTCTTACGTCACAGATGAGTGCTGTTGAGGATCCCTTCGTTATTCTGCCTGCAGGCGAATACGGTGATATCGTATTGCCCTTCGCTGCGACCTATCTCGGCGCAAATGCTCTTGTTGATCCTGTAATTGAGAGCAATTCTGATAAGAAAGACGGCAGTGACTGGATAATCGGCAAGGGCTGGGGCGATTACGGCGAAACAATAATCAATAGCGCCAACGTTGCAGACGGCTCTGAGGGTAAGCTTGTACTCAAGGGTATTACCATCGGTTCACAGTTTAACGATACTCTCCGTACATACGGTAAAAACGGCAAAAAGTACGGCAAACTTGATATCACACTTGAAAACGTTGTACTTGATCAGTCATATTCAACAGGTAAATCAAACCCTGTAACAAAGGAAATTCAGAACGAGGGCTTCACCGGTTGTAACGGCGCGGTTTACGCTATCAACCTTATGAACAGACGTTCGGTAAACTTCGATGAGCTTCAGCCTGAAAACGGTCGTGACGTTGCATACCCCGGCTTCGGTGAAACTTATAACGATTCGTTCACCCTTAAGAACTTCTGGGTAAAGGACAGCTCGGCTACAGCACGTTTTATCAACGAGTTTGTTCCTGCTCACGTAACGTTTGATAACGTTTACCGTGACGTAAAAGCATCGCACGGTCTTGCTGACGATTCAACTACGTCATATGACAATATCCTGGGCTGGCTTAAGACAGGTCCTCTTAACAAGAACAATTCGTTCACAATGGTGAACTGTAACTTCAGAAACGCTACGGAAGCCAACTCAAACCATCCGTTTATCGGTCTTGAGGGTGCATCGGGCGTTCCCGAGGAAAAAAAGGCGGCACTTTCCAAGCTTATAGCTGACGATACAAAATACGACGTTAACATTTCAAATAACATTTTTGTAAATGCTTGCCGTGATACGTATGCTGCTGAGAATTCGGAGCAGAATCCGTACATTCTCCTTTCTCCTGCATACATGACCTCGGTCAAGATAAACAATAACTTCGTTCTTAACGAAGACAAACCCGCAGTTTACTTTATTGCAAATACCTCTAAGCATGCTGCAGGTCTTGCAGATAAAAATGCTCCCATCCGCGGCAACATTGAGATAAAGGGCAACAGCCTTATCGGCTTCGGTGCAAAAAATGTTGTTGAATCATTTGGTCTTGGCGCTGATGAGCCCATGCTTGAGGACACCTTCTATACAAGAGATAAGGTAAACTATCTCCACGGTAAAGTCGGTGTTTACGACGAATCAATGGGTAAGGTGCCTTACTACTGGCTTGATTTTGCCCGTACAAAGAAGAGCAATGACTATCAGATCAAGTCAATAACGGCAAAAATAGACGGTATTTCGGATATCACCTTTGACAACATCGCATACTCTATCGGTGCTGACTTTAAAGCAGGTAAGCTTTCTGACCTTGATATAGAGCTTCCCGAGGGTTGCGAAGGTAAGTGGTTTGAGGAAATCGAAGGTGTAGACGTCGAGATCGAAGACAAAGCGTTTGAGGATATGAATTCCGTATCCATATTCAAATACGTTGTACAAAACGAAGCAGACGGAATTTCAAATACCTATAAAGTAACTATCTACACAAAGAACCTTAATTACTTTGATAAGGAATTCAAGGCTAACGCATATTTTGACAATAAAGCGGTTATCGTTTCGCAGAGCGCAAAGGGTCTTGCTACAGGCTCTATCGTAACAGAAGAATGGTACGATGCTGAGGCAGGTGCAGACGTAAGCTACGACTTTGTTGTCGGAATAAATGCTTTTGCAACTATACAGGATGCGGTTGCTGCAGCTCAGGAGGGTACAACTCCTTCTATCCTTGTTCCTGCAGGCTACGTAGATGCAACAAAGGACCTTGAGGTTTACGGTCCTGCAAAGATATTCGCTCCCGGTTATGATATCGAGCCTGTAAGAAATGACGGCTTCGGTATAGCTTCACTTTCAAACGGTGACGACTGGACCTTTAATCAGGCGTTTGTATCCAAGCAGCTTGAGGTTAAGGACATCGTTGTCAAGGCAGAGGCAAAGGGTGTTATCGAGCTTTACGGCTTTACCGTAACAGGCAGATATATCGACAGCGAGCGTCTTGCTGAAAACAATGCAAACGTTACGCTTGAAAATACGCTCTTTACAGGCGACAGCATTACTTCAACAAACAGCCCCGCACTGTTTGAGTTCTCGAAGAGTAACGAAAACATAAAGACTGCAGATAACACGTCATCATTTACAGTTAAAAACGCTTACATTGATATCAAAAAGCAGACTGCAGGTGAGGTCAGATTTATCGGTAACCTTGAAGACCTTGCTCCTTCAGCAGTTACCTTTGACACGATCTATCTTGATCTTGCAGACAGCGGTATCAAGGTAACAAATCAGTCAGGTCTTCTCAAGAGCTTTGCAAGCAACAGCTCGTTCACAATTAAGAACTCATGCATCAAGAACCTTAATGCATCGAAAAACCAGACCTTTATCTCATTTGAAGGTTATGTAGACGATGCTGCAAATCTCGGTACGACCTGCGGTGTCTGGGCACCCGGCCGTTCAAATGCGATCGTTTACGAAAACAATATTTTCGCAAACTTCACTACAAGAGGCGGCGACGTTTCAACGCTTCTTGATATCAAATCACCCTATTCTTACACAGACGTTACTGTTAAGAACAACTACATCTCAGGTGCAGAGGGTCAGACAGTTCAGCTTTACAGAATCAGTGATAACGGCGCTTCGGCAAGCGGATTCAAGCCCACTTATACAGTAACAGGTAACGTTATCAACGGCTTCGGCGATACCAAGTATGAGGTCGTGGTCGGTGAAGCAACACCCGACAATTTCAATTGGATAATCAAAGACAACTTTGTTACCAAGCTTCCCGTAGCTAACGTATTCTCAGACGGTCTTGAGATTCACGTTCCCGAATTTAACGCAGGTAACATGCAGGACGGCGCAAATCTTGAGTACAGCCACAGACTTGACGTAAACGGACTTAAGTCTACAAAGCAGATCTATGATATGACTTACGTCGGCGGCATTGATATTTCAGGAAATACACTTACTGTAAGTCTTCCTGTAAATACAGGTGTTATAAACGGCATAGACAATACCGTAACACTTGCAAACATTATTAAGGAAAACAAAGACCATAACATTCTTCGCGTAAAAGCTTCAGACGGCTATCACGATGCAAGAGAGGCTGTTGCAATCGAAGACGGTCTTGTATTCGAGGTAAGATCTGCTGACGGCAAGTCGGAGATCAAGGCTTACAACGTTGTTCTTAACGTTGTTCCCACAGCACAGGCATTTAAAGATACCTTTGTTGATGCTACACCTATCGTAAACGAAGCAGGCGTGGCAGAACCCATTCTTAATACCGCAATCATGGTATCGGATGCATTTACAGGTCTTACAGGCTTTGTTAATGCTGAGTGGTCAGGTGAGTCTTACTCATTTGAAATGGGTAAAAACGCATTTGCAACAGTTAAGGATGCGCTTGACTATGCAAAGAAGAACAATCTTTCAAACGTTCAGATCCTCTTTAAGAATGAGAGCGGTAAGGCTATAAGCTTCGGCATTACCTACCCCGCTAAGATATACACCGAAAACTATAACACCATGCCGTACGTAACAGACGGCTACGGTTCAAAATCTCCTTCACACGGTGAGGGCTGGTCAGACAATCCTGCATATGCCGAGAATGATACAAAGGTTGACGTTGTATGGATCGATACAGGCTTCACAGGTAAGGTTGAGATAAACGGTATCACACTTACAAATACCTTTGTTGATATCTACCGTACAGCAGGAAATACTGCAGACGTTATCTTCCGTAACACCGTTATTGATGCTGTAAATCTTACATCCCAGAATGAGAAAACATTACAGGGTATTACAGGAATCGCTAACCCCGGCGGTGATAAAGGCTATAATGGATTACAGCTTTTCCGTACAGGTAACGCGTCTAACATAACAGATGCAGGCAACAGACTTGTATTTGAAAACATGTACCTCAAGTATACTGCAAACAAGAGTACGTTTGCACAGTATCTGCCGCAGTATACAGAGTTTGACGGTCTTTATGCAAAGGATATTGATTCAATAAATCTTGCAACGTCTGCAATCAACTTAAGACAGCAGGTAACTGAGTCAACACTTGTATTTGAAAACTGTAACTTCCAGAAGTTTAACCGTGCAAAAGCATCAGGTACCGGTATTATTATGGCTATAACAGGTACTACAGGTACTTCAAACGCTTCTGTAACAGATACACAGACACTTATTGCCGATAACAACATTTTCAATTCACTTGAAATGGTTACCGCAAATAAGATCGGATACGTCTTCGGTCTTCAGATGTACTCGTTCAAGAAGATCGACGTTACAAACAACTATATCGCATCACCCTACAACCGTGCGGGTGAAACAAACGTTGAACTGTTCTTTATTCAGGATTCAGCTGCAAATGCTGCGAAGATCGAAACAGACATCACAATAAGCGGTAACGTATTCAACTCTGATACAAAAGTAAATATTGATAAGGGTACAAACTTTACGCTTAACGTTGCTGACAACTATAAGGTACCTTACGATGCTGAGGTTATTGAGCACAACCCCGTCGGTCAGCCGATGACAGTTGTAAACGAAGGCGCTGCGGTTGGCACATACTACCTTGACTACGATCTCACCATCAAGTCAAACGAGATAGTACTTCCCACGTTTGCTCCTATCGACAACATTATTGTCGAGGATGAACTTATCTCATACATTGCCGATGACAAGTTTGCAGAAAATGAAGGCATGCTTTCAGGTAATATTGAGCATATCATTGACAGCCATCCCTACGGCGACGTAACTCTCGTTGTTGACGATGATGAGATGCCGCTTGATTCTGACATTACAAATGCTGAGTCGGTTAAGATCAAGGTTTACTCAAACGACAAGACAAACTCAACCGAGCTTGACGTTCAGATAATTGAGACACATGATCATGAGTTTGTTGACTATGTCTTCAATAACGATTCGACCTGTGAGAAGGACGGCACAGAGACAGCATTCTGTACAGGCGCTTGCGGTGACGAAAACTGTACTGCAAGATACACAAGAGTAAAAGAAAACAGTAAGGCAGAGCATAAGTACAACACAGGAAGAGGCATTGCAAACAACGATGCTACCTGTGAGACAAACGGTACGGTAAAATATCTCTGCTACGTCTGCAACGAATACGTTGATATTGAGGTTGAAAACTCAACAGTAGACCACGTTTACGAAAACTACGAGTTCTATGAGGCGGCTATCTGTACAAGAGGCGGTCTTGAAAAGGGCTTCTGTAAATGGTGTGGCGAAGAGGGCATCAGAGAAAACGCTACAAAGTACCCCTACGACAAGAAGAACCACAAGTTCGGCGAATGGGTATACAACAACGATGCAACCTGTGCAAAGGACGGTACCGAGACACGTACATGTATCGGTAACTGCGGTACAAAGGAAACAAGAACCAGCACAGTTTACACAATGGATAAGGTTGAACACGTTCTTGGCGAGTTTAAGTACGACGGTAACGCAACCTGCGTAACCGACGGAACAATGACTGCAAGATGTACTGTGGAAAACTGCAGACATAAGGTAACTGTTGCAGATCCTAACTTTAAGGCTAACCCCGCGCTCCACGTATTCGGCGAGTACACAAGTGACAATAACGCAACCTGCTGTGAAAACGGCACACAGACGGCAGTATGCTCAGTCTGCGGCGGAAAGAACACAATAGAGCTTCCGAATTCTGCAAAGGGTCATGCAGGAAGCGCTGGCGCACTTACAGACGTTAAGAGCGGCAAGTGGTATTCAAACGCTATTGAGTACGTTGTAGCTCATAACTACTTCTCAGGCGTTTCAGACACCGAGTTCGGTCTCAATAAGAATATCACCCGCGGTATGTTTGTTACCATCCTTGCAAGAATCGCAGGCGTTGACACTTCAAACGCTGCAAACAAGGCTGCTGTAACCAAGTTTACCGACGTCAAGTCAGGTAAGTACTACACAGCTGCAGTTGCATGGGCAAATGCAAAGGGCGTTGTTGCAGGTACTTCTGCTACAACCTTTGATCCCAATGCAAACATCTCACGTCAGGAGCTTG
Organism: Eubacteriales bacterium; assembly: GCA_045544795.1. Lineage (GTDB taxonomy): Bacteria > Bacillota > Clostridia > Oscillospirales > QAKW01 > RGIG9041. The sequence continues at coordinate 6,775 of JAZPZR010000208.1, read as the reverse complement.
CAGTAATGCTCGTTAACTTCGCAAAATCACAGAACGTTGCACTTACTGACAAGGTTGCTGCCGTAACGTTTGCAGATGCTTCAGGCATTGCTAAATGGGCAAAGGATGAGGTTGCTCTCTGCCAGAAGGCAGGCATTATCAGCGGTTATACCGAGGGTACTGCAGTTAACTTCAAGCCCAAGAACACTGCATCACGTGCAGAGGCTGCACAGATGATCTACAAATTTGTTACTGAGTTTGTAGTAAAATAGTTTTACAAAATAAAAGGTGTTTCTCACAGAAACACCTTTTATGATATAAGGAGAAAAAACAATGCAAATGACGTTTCGTTGGTATGGTGAGGGTAATGACAGCATCACCCCCGCGCATATCAAGCAGATTCCCGGCGTAAGCGGTCTGGTATGGGCGCTTCACGATAAAATGCCGGGCGAGGTCTGGGAAGTTGAGGAGATTGCTGCTGTTAAAAAACAGCTTGAGCCGTACGGCTTTAACATGGACGTTGTCGAGTCGGTAAACGTCCACGATGACATCAAGATCGGTCTTCCCACACGCGATAAATATATTGAAAACTATAAGCAGACGCTCAAAAACCTTGCAAAATTCGGCGTTAAGGTGGTAACATATAACTTCATGCCGATATTTGACTGGACAAGAAGTGATCTGTTCCACCCTGTAGGTGACGGCTCGACCGCGCTCTTTTATGAAAAGGGCATGATTCAGGACGATTATAATGCAATGGCTGAGTATATTCTCGGCTTTACCGAAAAGTATAACATGACTTTTCCCGGTTGGGAGCCTGAAAGAATGGCAAAGCTTGACGAGCTGTTTCGCGCATATGCCGACGTTGACCACCAAAAGCTGTGGGCAAACCTCAAGTATTTCCTTGATGCAATAATGCCCACCTGCCATGAGACAGGCATCAAGATGGCTATTCATCAGGATGATCCGCCATGGGATATCTTCGGACTTCCCCGCCTTCTTATTGATAAGGAATCTATCGGTAAGTTTTTAAAGATGGTGGATGACCCGTATAACTGTCTCTGCCTCTGCTCAGGCTCGCTCGGTGCAAATCCTGAAAATAACGTTGCAGACATTATCCGTACATATTGCGACCGCATCGCGTTTGCTCACGTGCGTAACGTAAAGCACTTTGAAAACGGTGATTTTTCAGAGGCAAGCCATCGCGACTGCGACGGTGACACAGGTATTCTTGAAATAATGCGCGCCTATCACGATTGCGGTTATGAGGGTTATATCCGCCCTGACCACGGCAGACACCTGTGGGGTGAGGGCCCCGGTACTTCCCGCCCCGGCTACGGTCTTTATGACAGAGCGCTCGGCATAATGTATATGCTCGGCTGTTGGGATATGCTTGACAGACTTAAGGGAATAAAATAATAATCAAAGGAGATGTAAAACTGCATCTCCTTTAGTAATATAATTACACTGTAAACTAAAAGTGGGAGAATTAAAATGACAGAGATCAAGCAAAAGCAAAACGGTCATGTAATAACGGTAGACGGTATTGAATACGCGTGGATAGCTCAAAAAGAGGGCGCGTATGACTCGTTTGAAAGGATAGAGGAGGGCGCATTCCGCTGGCACAGACGTACAGAAAAGCCTGTTGACAATATGCGTATGGAAATGATTTTGCAAGGAGGCGCTGACTTTACCATGATACCTGCGGTCAGTTATAACGGCAACGGCTGGGGTGATATTCCCGAATACGTGGGTGATCGCGCAGAAGACGGCACTCCGTGGAGCTTTGCCTCCCACCGTGTGACGATTCCCGCATGTACCTACAGTGAAAACAAGGACGTCAGCCTTGCGCTGATGGCGGAGCCTAACAGTAATTCCGCCTGCTCACTCTATAAGGTGGACGAGGGGCAAAAGCATATGCTCATTTTTCCCGAAGAGGAAAAGCCAAAAACACTCCAGCGTCACTTCTGGGGTGAAGCGTTTGAGGGCAAGATGGAGCCAAGATGCGATTTTGTGGGTATAATTTTCTGCAAAAAATCGGACGGAACCCGCCACCGCTATAAATATCTGCTTGATTTTGCGTGGAGATACTACGCACACAGCATGAAACCGCAAAAGAGCGCAGATGAGCTTTACCGTCTGTCCATCGCCTTCACACGCTCGCTTTTTATGCGAGAAAGGGACGGCTTTGCAGGCTTTGTAACAGGCGCACAGTGGCACCCCGACATAAACGCATATAAAAAGAAGGAGCACCGCTATGAGCTTGGCTGGGTGGGACAGAATGCGTCAATGGCGAACGCGTTTATTTACGATTATATAACAAACGGCGATAAGGACAATCTTGAAATGGCAATCGAGGCGCACGATGCGTGGCTGAAATACGGCGAGGCGCGCGGTAAATTCCTCTCTGCCAAAATGGAATATCACCCGTTCCGATATCTGCCGTTTGAGACAATGACGGCAGACGATCTCGACCGATGGGAGTGGGGCGAGGACCAGTATGAATCACTCTTGAATAAGGTGGGAAAAAAGTTCAGGCGCGACGACAAGGGCAGGCTGACTATCACGCATGATGCCTGCAATCTCGGTACGGGCGCAGACGGATATTTCGATGCGTATGATATGCTAAAGACTATCGGCATAGACAAGCCCGAATACTTAAAAGCCGCCTTTGACACCTGCGATTTTGCGCTTGAAAGTCAGGATGAAAACGGTTGCTTTGCAAAATCGTGGGACGATGACGGAAACGTGCTTGCAAAAAACGGTACGATAGGCTGTTTCCTTGTGCTTCCGATACTTAAGGCATATAAAAGATCGGGTGATAAAAAGTATCTTGATTCGGCAGTCAGAGCATTTGAATATTATTACGCAGAGCTTGAACGCGAGGGCTTTACTACGGCGGGCGCGCTTGACACCTACAGTATTGATAAGGAGTCGGCTTCTCCCCTGCTCCGCTCGGCACTTGCGCTGTACGACATCACAAACGATAACGGTTACACTGTAAAGGCGGAAAAGATAGCGTGGTATCTTTGCACCTGGATGATGCACTTTACTATCGAATATCCGGATGACTGCCTTATTTCACAGCTGAATTATGACACCTTCGGCTCGACAAGTGTTTCAACACCCCATCAGGCACTTGACCAGTACGCGCTTCGCGATATAATTTCATTTTTAAAGCTTTATGAAATTACAGGCAATATACAGTGGAAGGAACGCGCAGTTGCATTCTGGTGCAATACAAGTCAGGGCATATCGGACGGTACGCTGTTTATCAACAAGCGCCTTCGTCCTGCAGGCTCGCAGGATGAGGCAATATTCCATACCCGCTGGGGCAGACACACCGCAAAGCCGTTTGGCCCTTCGCAGTGGCTTCCCGCATGGGTGTGTGCATTCAGACTTGAAAATCTGCGCTTTGTAAAGGACTGGAGTATTTTAGATAACGGTCTTACAGAAATAAACGGAAAGATATTATAAAAAATGCGGAAGAGGTTTTTGCTGCCTCTTCCGCAAAATTAAATCTATGGTTTATTTTTAAAAAGTATGAAACTTTTTTGGCTGTCAGACTGTTATATATATGAAGATTAAAATTCGGGATTGTCACAAAGAGCACGCTCTGCCGTCACTTCCGATATATGAGCGCCCGTGTAGCCGTTTTCTGCAAGCATTTTACAGCACAGCAGTACACGGTCCTCAAAATCAGGTTTGTAGTGTGAATAGTCGCTGTAAAAATACTGCTCATGTATCATGATAGACACAAAACCGCCTCTGTGCGGGTCGTTCATTGCATTTTCGACGTCAGTAAGCACCTCTTCAAGCTTGCCGATATTGAGCACACGGTCGATTCTGCCGTATATCATGTCTTCCTTTGTATCCATCCAGAAATCGCGCTTGTCAAGGTTGTCAAGCTCGTCACCGTCAACGTAATAGCTTACGACAGGGTCTCCGCCTTCATTTCTTTTGAAATATCCCGTGAGCGATGTAAAGCCGAGTGCACGAAGCTCACGTATAACCTCGCGGTTACCCTCGCCCCAATGCACCGTAGTGGAGTTTGAAATACACTCTCTGCCTGCAAAACGGCATATCTCACGGCAAACCGCAACGCAGTCGTCGTGCACCGTCTTTCTGTCGGCATACTTATACGGCTTGTCGGGAAATTCCGCTTTTGCATGAAATGCAAGCTTGAGCCAGTCGCTGTTTGCAATAAACTCGTCCTTGTATCTGTCTGTCATCATAGACAGATTAAAATAGCCGTGATCTCCAGAAAAACGCGCTCTCGACTGATCGCAGAACTCATAAAACAGGTTGATGTGCGCCTTTGCGCCGTAAAGGTCGTGCGCCTTTTTGTATATTGCAAGATAGGGGTGGTCAAATATCGACTTGTAATCACCCTCGGTAAGCTCTTTTAAAAATCTGATGTTGTCGTCACTTGAAAAGCGGTATCTTTTAACGTATTTTTCTTCGCTTTCAAATACTGCGATCTTCTTTTCTTCGCTGTCTGTTTTTGCAATTATGCAATTGCGGTAGCCTGCAAGTGAAAGGGTCACTGCATAGCTGTCACCGTCCTTTTTGGCAAGCATACCGTTAATTGTAGGTACCGTGTCAGCCTTTACACGCACAGTAATTACAAGTGAGTTATCTACCCACTTACCGTCACGGCTGTTTACAAAATCTCCGTCTCTCGGAAAAACAAACTCAAGCATTTTTATGCCCCCCGTCTTTATTTTTTAAATCTGATAATGCAATTAAAATACTTGCACTGATAACAAGAATACATCCGATGACCGTTTTTACCGTAACGGCTTCACGGAATATAAATATACCTATTAAAACGCTCGTGATCGGTTCAAGCGTGCTGAGAATTGCCGCCTTTTCCCCGCCGAGAATAAAGGTGCCCTGCTGAAAAAGTACGACGGCACAGGTGGTGACAAGAAAGGAAAAGAGCAGGCAAAGTCCCCACCCCGCAAGTGAGCTTGGAAGCATGAGCGTGTCTGTCACAAGACAGAATACAAGCATTATGATACTGCTCCACAGCGTCATGTAAAAGCTGAAGGAAAAGCCTGAAATGCCCTTTTTGTTAAAATAAGAAAGAGATATCACGTAAAGCGCAAAGGTAACGCCTGAGCCGAGCGCAAGACCCGCTCCCTCAAAGCTGAACGCCTGCGAGCCGTCGTAAAACATAAACACTCCGACAAAGCAAAGCGCAAGGCTTAAAAGCGTGCCGAAAACCGCCTTCTTTTTCAAAAAGACAATGCCGATAAGCACCACAAGCGCGGGATAGATAAAGTGAAAAACAGTCGACGTGCCCGATGCGAGATAATTGTACGAGGCAAAAAGCAAAACGGGTGTTACCGCACAGCCGAGTACTGACGGAAGACTTACTTTGAAAAACATACCGCGCTCTATCTTAAAGCTTTTTTCGGTGAGCCACACCATGAACGCAAGGCTTGGAAGCGCGAGAAGGTTGCGTAAAAATACAAGAGTCAGCGCATTGACACCGTCAGCATAAATATAGCGCGCCATAAGCGGCATTGTGCCGTAGATCACGGCGCTGAGCACCGTGAAAATATACCCTTTTAATTTAGTCGCTGTTTTCATACTGTTATTTTAGCACGATGCTATATCAAAATGCAATAGAATTATATAAGGAGGCGTTAAACGTGAAAAAAAGAATATGGATACCGATAGTTATTGTAATTTTACTGGGGGTGCTCCTTATTCCTATCCCCACGGGCGTTATGAAGGACGGCGGTACGAGAACCTATACCGCGCTCACCTACAAGATTATTGACTGGAACAGAATTTCGGGTGACGGGATCTACGAAAATACCCGCGTCTATTTCGGCAAAAACTATTTTAAATCTATCGACGAGCTGTGGGAGCTTGAAGAGGTACCCGAACAGCCTGCTGTCACCGAGGGGGATTACCGCTACACCGAATACGGCGGCGCGTGGCTTGATAAAACCACCGCCGAAAAGTATGATAACGATATCTTTGACCACATAATCATATCAAAGATATATTCCGACTGCTTTTTTGCAAATACGGTGATTCCAATGCCCTATCAGATAAAAATGAACGGTACGCTTTCTGACGAGTGGTGCGTGGGGGATCAGGTTATCTGCACCTATGAAAACACCTATTACGATGCAAACACCCACCACGTCGAAGCGGATATGCTTACGATCAAAATGAGTGACTGGCAGCCTGACCCCGACGTGTGCTACAAGCCTGTAATATACCTCTATCCCGAAAAGGAGACGGAGGTGTCGGTAGATCTTACCCTTGACGGAGGGCTTACCTGCACCTATCCTGCGTATAATGATGGGTGGACCGTTACGGCGCACCCCGACGGCACGCTTTTTGATAAGGATGGCAAGCAGTACAATTATCTTTATTGGGAAGGTGACACTCTTGCGGAGTTTGATTTTACAGAAGGATTTTGCGTAAAGGGTGAGGACAGCGCGCAGTTTTTGGAAAAGGCGCTTGAAGACCTCGGTCTTACCCGCCGTGAAGCGAACGAGTTTATAGTGTACTGGCTGCCGATAATGGAGCAGAATAAGTATAACGTTATATCCTTCCAGGGTGACGTTTACACCGACGCGGCGCGTCTTGATATAGACCCTGCGCCCGATACCCTTATCCGCGTGTTTATGGCATTTAAGGGGTCGGATGAATTTGTAAAAATTCCCGAACAAAAGCTTGAAGCCCCCAAAAGACACGGCTTTACCGCAGTTGAGTGGGGCGGAACAGAAATAAAATAAATTATAGTTTGTCGGTGAGATACGCACAATCT
>JAZPZR010000207.1:0-10869 GCA_045544795.1 Eubacteriales bacterium | reverse complement strand
CTTATGACCTGCAGGAATTACTTCGTAGCCTTCCTTGTAGTCACATACGGTACATGCCTTGTGAGCTGTGTAGCCGTCTTCAAAGCATGTAGCGTCTTTACCCTCAACGTCAACGAGTTTATGAGAAGCAGAAATTATTTCCTTGCCCTCTTCGTAACCGCAGACATCACAAACCGCGTACTCTGTATAGCCGTCCTCTGTACAGGTAGCATCCTTAGCATCAATCCAAATAAATTCGTGGTAAGCTTTTTCAAGATAGCCGTCACCGCCCTCTGCAAGCCATGCTTCAAGGTCTTTGATCTCTATGATGCAGTTTGCATCCTCAAATACCTTGTCACAGTGTGAGCAGGTGTAGTAAGCACGGTGTCCTGTCGTCGTACAGGTAGGCGCAAGCTCAGGAACTTCAACAGACTTGTGAAGCTGTACGGGTGCGAAGGTCTTCTGGATCTCCTCGCCGATAAGCTCGCCAAAGAGCTTATAGCCTGCGGCTGTGGGATGGAGAAGGTCAGTTGAATAGTCGGTAGCCTCAGGCTCAAACATAAATGCAGTAAGTGTACGTGCATCAAGAATCTTTGCGCCTGTCTTCTCTGCTACGAGATACTGGAGATAGAGGATATTATCGTCACGGCGGAGTGTTCTGCCATGGTTGTCATATGCCTCTGTCATGGGAGTGATATAAATTGCAGGCTTTGATTCGAGTGCCTGATAGCTCTCGATAAGCTCAATATACTGCTCAATATATCTGTTGTTTGACGTCCAACGGTTGTAGTAAGAATCGTTTGTACCGAGACCTATGATGATAACGTCAGCGTTATCTGCAAGAGAAGCGTTGTACTGACTCTTTGCGTAGATCTGATACTTACGCTCGCTCGATTCGTCATTCTTGAACCAGAGCGGGAATACCGTTGTAACGGTAGCGCCTGACCGACCGCGGTTTGTAACGGTGTAAGCAGAAGTACCGAGGTAGTTCTGCATATGCTCAGGCCAGCCGCCTGCCGTGATAGAGTCACCGACTGCAGAGATCTTTGCCTTGCGTCTTGTGACGCCGTCATAGTTTGCATCACCTATAAGGTTAACGTCGGTTACGAGTGTGATATCAACGTCTTCAATATCGTCAGGAATGATGATGTTGTCGCCGTAGAAGCCGAGCATACCGTTTGAGGTAGCAACGTTTTTACCTGTTGTAAACTTGATAGGACCGTTGTTAAAGTAGGTTATAACCTCGATACCGTTAGGTGCGCCGTAAAGTGAGGGGTAGTAAACTGTTGCGTCCTCATAGCCTGTATCGATCAAACAATCAATATCGTAGATATCCTTTACACCCATTACGTAAAGCGTGAAGGTACGCTGGATATCGCCCTTTGTTGCAACGACTGTTGCCTTTGTAGCGCGTCCGACCTCGATGTCAAGCATGCCGACTGTCGAGTAGGTTACGCCGTCCTTTGTGAAGGTAGGCTCGATATCGTCTGCCGCATAGCCGTACATGTAGCCGACGTTTGCGTTTACTGTAAAGCCTGCAAGATTTGAGGTTGCAGGTGCCATGTCTGAAAGCTTTGTTGTGAGTGCATAGTCGAGATAGTAGTCCGCATCGGTATCAGCAGGTGTATCACCTGTCACGCCGTTTACGTAATCCATCGTGTATGCCTCGAAGTAGTTTTCCGACATGTCGAGAGTTGTTTCATCGTTTACCTTCCAGGGAGCATAAGTACCGATAAAGCGGTTATTTTTGAAGGTGAACTTGTCTTTTACGTTGCCTGTGTTTGTAACTACGTCAGAATAACCTGTATACCAGATAGGTGCGTAGTTATAGTCAAGCGTTGAAATAAAGTTGTTGCCGTTTATATCGATGGTCTTGAATGATGCGGGATAGAGCTGGATAGGTGTGCAGGTCTTTCCTGCATCACCGCCGAACGACTCAGTACCGCAATCAATAAAGGTATTGTTCTCGATAACGAGCTTTGTATCGAGCTTTGCGCGCTGTTCTGTATTGTATACGTTGGTATGGTGGCCTGAGAAGTATACCATACAGTCAAAGCGTCCGCTTGCATCCGTGTGGTTCTTGAAGAATGAGTTAACGATCTTCATCTCACCCTTCTTGACGTTACCCATCCACTTGGGGAAGCCGATAGATGCCATTGCATCACCGCATACGAAGCCGTCGAAGGTAATGTAAGCAGGCATTGCTTCCTGAAGGAGAGCGTGGCCGCCGTTCTTACCGCGGTTTACAAAGTACATATCCTTGACGGTGAATGAGTCGATATTCTCAACTGAGTTATCGCTTGCGTTTGCATTTGCGTTACGCAGATCAAACTCACGCTCCTCGCCCGTGTAGATGCAACGGTCAAGAACGTTGTTCTTAAGTGTGATATCCGTCTTGTAAGCAGAGATCGCACGCGCCTTATCATTGATGCCCTTGCCCATTCTGATACCTGATACGAGAATTGTCGTACCCTCAGCGGTCTTAGGTGTAGCATCTGCCGTGATAACGACGTTACCGCGAAGGAAGGTGCTGCCGTTTTCTGCCCACTTTTCGTTTTCGGACGCATAGTTGCCGTCGATAACGTAGGGAACGGTGTCAAAGCCTTCACCGTAGATCTCGATAGAGCGTGTAACGGTAAGGTCTGTATCGATCACAGCTGCGGGAATGATCACCTGTGCAACTGTTGCAGGAACGTCAGCGAGTGTGCCGAATACCTCAACACCTACCGTGAAGTAGTAGTATTCGCCGTTCCATGAGATAAGCATCTTTTCGCCTGTTGCCTCAAGAGCTGCATGCGGGTAGACCGCAACTGCGCCTGCCTTGATTATACCGTTTGCATCGGTATATGAAGCGAAGTCTTTTGCTTTTACTGCGGTAAGCTCAACCGTGTAGGTTACAACTGCGTCTCCGTCCTTTGTAACGGTAGCAAGAGCTGTAAGCTTGCCGTCTGTTGCCTTTGTCATGTCAAGCTTGGTCGTTTGGTTGCCGTCTACGGTAAATACCGATAAGACAGCGGGAGATACACAGTAAAGTGCGGGAAGCTCGATAAGAGCAGTCTCTGCAACGTTTGCCGTGATCTTCTTTGTATCGTTATCAATTACAAGATCAGTTACCTTATCTGCAAATGATACGCCCGTTACCTTAACGTCGTCTGCTGTGAGTGATTTTGCAACGTCGAGATATACGTAATCAGCTGTAAAGCCGTCGTAGACCTTTGAGTACTCACTTGCAGCCTTGCCGTAGTTACCTACGTAGGTGCCTGTCATGTCAGCAGCAGTTGTAAGCTTATTAAGGCCTCTTGCCGAATCCATGAATGCGTCAAGCTGAGCGCTTGTTGAACCAACCGTGACTGTGTTGTTCTTAAATGAGTAGTTATGTGTCTTTGAAAGGTCTGTTGTATTGAAAGTGAAGGTAAGGAGCTTTGCGCCCTTCTCGTCAATAAAGTAGTTGTTATCAACTGTAATTACTGAGCCGAAGTCAGCACAGATGGTGACAACAGTAGCGCCTGCGCCTACAAATACGTTGTTTGTAACGGTGATAGGTGCCGTTTTGCCGCCTGCTATTGCGTTTTCAGTAGGTGCGAGTGAGTAAGCCTTACACTTATTGAAGTAACAGCCGTCAATAATTGCAGCCGCCTCGGTAGCGCCTTTGCCGCCGTGGAAGAAGCCGAAGTTATTTACGCCGTTGAAGTATGAATCCTGCATGATAACGAATGCAGAAGTAAGGTTACCGCCTGTCGCGAAGAAGCGTGTACCTGTAAACGACTCAAGACGGACACTGTCAAAGATAAGCTTGTCGCCGTTATAGTTTGAATTACGGCGGCTTGTGCAGTGGTCGTTAAAGAGGTAGCTTACGGTAGAGTTGATCACAACGTTCTCGAATTTAACCTCGATATTTCTGTGGTCTGCCGTTGAAGGAAGCGTACGTACAGTATCGCTGTAGCCGCCCTTGAAGTCAATACCCTTGAAGGTAAGCTTGCCGCCGAGTGTGTTGTCACCTTTTGTGGAGATGGTGATGTTGCCGAGTGCGGAAATACCGTACTTGCCCCAGTCACCGTTCTTTGTCCATGCGGCTGTGGGATCCTTTGCATCCTTGACGTTAGGATCAACTGCGTAGTTAACACCGAATACCTCGATATTCTTGACGGTTGCCATCTTTGCGATATCGGGAACGGTGAAGGTCTTTGCAGTACCCGCATTATCGGGGATAAGGATCTGAACAGAGTCGCCCTCAACTGCATTAAAGAGATCAGTCTCTGACTTGAATACGTTTTCGCCTACTACGAATGAATAGGTCTTGCCGTTCCATGAGTAAGTAACTGTCTTGCCTGCAGCTGCGCTTACAGATGCATCAAGTACAACTGCAGTGTTGCCGATAATGCCGTTTTCGTCAACAAAGTCTGTTGCAAATGCAGGATACTGAGCGTTATAGCCCGAAACTGCATCAGCATAGCTTGTTACGTAAGAATCAGCCTTTATGCCTGCGTAGGTCGAAGGATCGATTCCTGCAGTGCCGTTTTTAAAGCTGTCGGTGTATACCGCAACGTAACAGCCTGTCATATCAACGGTAGAATCTGCCGTCGGAACAACACCCGTCTTAACGCCTGCAGCCATAAGGTTGTCGACGTTACCTACAACGATAACGTTGTTCTTAAGCGAGTAGTTAAAGTCAGCCACCTGTGTTGTTATGGGTGATGCCGCCTGCGATGAAACAAAGATATTGTTTTCGACCTTCGCATCAGTCATAAAGCCGGGGCAAAGCTGAATAATAAATTGGTTGTTTACAGGCTTATAGAATACGTTATTTTCAATAACTACGGTTGCCTTCTCGCCATCCGTCTTTGAAGAGGGAGCGAAGTAGAACTGCTCAATGCCTACAAACTGTGAGTTTTTAACTACAGTTGAAGAGTTTGTATAGTTGTTTGCACCGTGGATCCAACCAAAGTATGTAAACTTGGTGTTTTCGCTATTGATACAGAAGTTATCAAATACGTTGTGTGCCGATGACTTTGCAGAACCGCTTGCATAGAAACGGTAGGTGTTCTGCATGCTCTTTACGTAGAAGTTGACAAATGAAAGTTTGTCTTCAAAATCACCTGAACGTCTTGAGTTACGGTCACTGATAAAGCCGATGTTACCGAGGCTTGAGGTCGTGTCAGCCACAACGTTTTTGAAGGTTACGTCAAGATTGCGCGGAGCGGATGAAGTGCCTGCGGTACGCTTTGTATCAAGGTAATTTGCACGCATTGTGATACCGTTGAAGGTAAGCACGCCCTGAAGTGTGTTTGAACCTGACGTAAGTATCTCGATAACTCCGATACCCGACTCGCCGTTTACGCCCCAGCCCTTTGAGAGAGTCCATGCCGCAACGGGATCCTTTGCAGATGCGCTCTTGTCAACAGGGTCGATGTTACGGTTTACACCGTATACCTCGATCGAGGTCATTTTCTTGGCATTAGCCGTGCTTGCGATAGAGAACTTGGGTCCGCCTGTAACGATATTGTTTGCGGGGATAAGTACCTGAACGGTGCCGTCGTCTGCCGCATCCGAGCCAAGTGCATCGTTGATGTTGCTAAAGAGGTTTACGCCCTGTACGAAGGTGTACTTAGCGCCGTCCCACTCATATGCGGCAACTGTGCCTGCGGCATAGCTGTTTTCATAGTCTACAACAACTGCGTCAGCGCCTATCTGACCCTGCGCATCAACGTAGTTTGAAGCAAAGTCAAGCTCAAATGCATCGTAGATGATGTTTGCAAGCTCGATATTACCCTTGTCTGAAAGATAGAGGTCAGAGCCCTTGTTGTACATATCTTCCTCAAATTCGCTTGTTGCTTTGCCAAGGTCGATAAGCTTCCAGCCGTTTGTCTTTGCAATGTTTGCAATAAGTGTGTTTACAACAGAGGTGTCAAGTGCGTTTTCCTTTGTTGTGATGGCGTTTGCAAGATATATCTCAGCGCCGACCGCCTCATACTCCTTGATAAGAGCGGTGTAATCCTTTACAAACTCGGCAGCCGCGGTAGACGTTGTGCCATTTGTCCAGTTGAGTGATGAGTGATTTGACGTGAGATAGGTGCCAAGCTCGTTGATACCGAAATTGAAGATAGCAACGTCCGGCTTCCAGTTAAGTGATGAATGGTAGTCGTTAAGACCTGTGTAGTTACCGAAGGTCTTCCATGAGTAGTCAGTACCCGTAAGTGTTGAATTATCGATTACTATCGACTTACACTCACCGTAGTTACGTACTTCAAAATCATCACCGAGGAGCTTTCCGAGCTCTGTGGGGTAGTTTACGTAAGATGCCGCGCCGTAGGTTACCTCAGAACCGATCGCAGCGACCTTGATACGTGATTTCTTTTCAGCAACGGCCGCATTTTCGTCAACGGTCACACCGTCAACGGTAAAGCTTCTCTCTGAGGTGAGAATACTCTCCATGCCGTCTTTGATAAGACCTGCGAGGAATCTGTAGCCGGGTGCTGTGAAGTGGAGGTTGTCTGATGAAATATAGGGATTTGTAAGGCCTGCCGTATTGTCGCCTGCAAGACCTATTGTAGGTGTGAGGTTATCAATATAGATAATATTGTTTTCCTCTGCAAGCTCCTGCTGTGCGGGGATGACCGCATTTACAAGAAGGTTGCGTCTGTAAGAGTTTGCGCGTGTGTGACAGCCCGAAATTACTATCTGCGGATGTGAGGGAAGCGCACGGAACGCATCGATTGCCTGCTGATAGTAATCCTTATACTGCTCTTTTGTCTTGAAGATAGCAGTATCGGTATCGTTATGACCGATCATGATGATAACGACGTCGGGATTGTAATCAAGCGCCTCGTAGTACCATGAGCCCTGTGTATACTGGCTTCTTGTAGCGCCTACGAGTGTTGTATCTGTCGAATTGCTTACGGGGTTTATCGAAGAGTTACCCTTACCGAAGTTCTTGACCTCGTAGTTACCCTCGCCGTAAGTTTCATCAAGAATATTGTTAAGCTGTGCGGGATAGCCGTATTTAAAGCGGTTTGTTTCGAGGAAAGCGTTAGCCTCTGTGATAGAATCGCCGACTGCGGCAATCTTTATGGGAGACTTGTTATCATAGTTTTCTTTGATAACAGCGCCGTCACCGATAATGTTTACGTTTGCTGTGATCTTGTCACCGCCGACGTAGGTGCCGTTGGGAACAAGTACGTTTGCTACGGTATCGGTGCCGTTTGCATAAGTTATCTGTGAGATAGAAGCAAAAGCGTTAACGCCTGCTGTGAACTTATACTCTGTGCCCTTGAATACCTTTGTGTATACCGTGCCTATGGGCATATCTGCCGTCTTTTCGTCAAGAAGGTATGCGCCCTCGTAAGCGGGAGCCGATGCATTACCTGCAGATACGTAAAGCTCGTATGTAACGGATACGCCGTTTTTAACTGCGTTTGCGTAGTAAAGCTTGCCGCCGCCTACCGCATCTTTATTAATAGTAGATACGGGAACGGTAAGATTTTTGTCAGCATATACGGTATACTCAAGCGTCTTGCCTGAGTTTGTGATTGCGGGGATAAAGTTTTCATCCTCTGAAATGATAACCGATGCTCTCTTATACTTATTGTCTACGACAGCATTGTTATGGTTGATAACCATATCAACGTCAGATGCGCGTACTGTCATTGCGTAGTCGAGGAAGTAATCTCCGCCTGCAAAGGGTCCGTAAAGCTCGGTACCGCCTACGCCGTTTTCGTAGTTTTCGTCATAGAGTGCATAGTAGTTACCGTTTGCATTATGTATCTTCTTTGTGCCTGCTGTATCTGTAGTGAATGCGGAGTAACCGATAAGGCGGTTGCCTGTAAAGGTAATAACGTCCGAATAGTCATCTTCAGCATTGCTGTAGTTAAGAGTTTTATAAGTAAAGGGATATGCAAACGAATTGGTAGTGCTGATAAAGTAGTTATCCTTGATCTCAACTTCACTGAAGGATGCGGGATAAACGTTGATAGTTGCAGCACCGTTTGAGGTACAGTCAATAATTACGTTATTATTGAATTTTACCTTATTATTATAGCCGACAGAAGTATCGAAATACTGTGTGCCGCCTGTAAAGTCTGTAATTGTTGCAACGTTTTTGGAATAGCCTGTGAAATAGTTATCAGATACGTTGATAAGTCCGTTTTTGATTGAGTTTCTTGCCTTCTGCCAGCCGAACGTTTCAAAGCCCTCACCGAAGTAAGTGTTTGTAACGATTAAGTTAGCGGGAAGTATCTCACTGAAAAGACGGATAGAGCTTGTGTGCTGTTTAAAAGCATATCTTGCATTGTTTATTGTAAATACGTCAATACTCTCAGCAGTTTTATCTGTATTTGCAGCATTGGGAGTATTGAGGTTAAAGATATAACCGCCGCTTGCTCTGTCAAAGCCAAGAAGCACGTTTTCAAATATAACCTCTGTCTTGTAGGGTGATACTGCTCTCTGGGTATCGTTTACAAAGCCTGCAACGTCAATACCCTTGATAACTATCTTTGTGCCCTCCTCTGTCTTGGGAGCGGCGGCAGCTGTAACGATGATGTTACCTGTTACAACAGAGTTATCTGTCTCCCATGAAGGAGCCATAGCCCAGTCGTCAGTTGCCTTTTTGCCCTTTATATTGGGGCAAACGTCATAATCGTTACCGTAGATGTTTACAGGACCGTCGATATTGAGAGTGCCTGTCTCGCCTATAGGAAGAATGATGTCAGTCTTGCCTGCGGCACGTGCTGCGGCAACAGTTGAGAATACTGTTGTGCCGTAGATACCTGAATAGTAGCTGTCGCGCCAGCCAAACTGTACCTCGCTTCCCGTAGCGTAGCTGCCTGACGTGACAACGACTGCCATCTTGTCAGCAGAGATAGTGCCTGTTTCATCTACCCATTTCGTGATATCCTGAATGGTGGTATTGATAAGCGTGACTTTATACGTATTTGAAAAATCATCCTTTGTTGCTACAACGTAGAAGGTAGCCTTGTGTGATACAAAGTCAGACTGAGCAATTGCAGTCTTTTCCGTTGTAAGCTCTGCGTCTGCATATACTTTTACAGTCGCATCGTTTGCGGTAAAGGAAATATTTTCAGCAGTAAAGTTCTCCGCAACAACACCTGTAACTTCGTTTTTCTCGTGGTCGATATTGAAGTTTACAACGTCCTTTTCAAAGCTTGCGCCCGTAAGACGAAGGTCGTCACGTGATACTGTCATTTTATAATCGTAGAAATAGTTAAGTGTTGATACGTCAACAGGGTCGGGAATCGACGACGAGACGTTTGACGCATAAGTAGGAGCAACGCCTGTCTTATCGTTTTCTCCCGTGTAGGTAGCTGAATAGTAGTTGTCGTTATAGACGAACTTTGAGTCCGCAACCGCAGCTTCCATACCGTTAGCGATAGTAGGAAGCGGACTGGAGTAACCGATAAAGCGGTTGCCTGTTGCGGTTACGTCATAGCCTGCAACGACCCAGCTTGAAGCGCCGAAGAAGACCGACGTAGTTTTATTGCTTGTACGGAAGGTGTTGTCAGTAAGCGTCCACTTGATTCTGGGGTAACGTGAGTTACCTGTGTAGTTTTTAAACGCAAACTCCGCATTTGAATAGGGTGTTGCATCGTCAAACAAGCACTTTTCAAAGTTGAAATCGAGTGAGGGAAGGTAGATATGGTCACTCCATCTGCCCATGAATGACGATTTGTTATTTGCAAAGCGTGAGTTTGTGAAGTTCCATAAAACACCGCGTCCTTCAGTCTGTCCTGCGGGTGCATATTTGTAAAGTGACGTTGTCTGACCTTCCCACAATACAGAATTTGCATGCTGCATGTTTGTTACGTTGATACGGTTACAGTCGATTGTACGGGGTGCGCAGTGGAACAAAGCCTGGGAAAGAGTCTGAACACGAAGGTTATCAATATCAAAATCCCAGAAGTTTGTTGATTTGTCCTCGTTACAAGCAACAAAGAACTCAAACTCACCGTTGTTACCGTTTACAAAGGTGTTTTTAACAACGAGGTCCATTTCACGCTGATAGCCTGTAACACCGTACTGCCAAACGGCAACGTCGTTATAGCCTGTTGCATCAAACTGAAGACCGTCAAGCTTAAGAGTGAGATGGTTCACGACTGTCTCTGTCAAAAGCTTTTCGTAGCGTGTGTCAGCTACGTTCTGGTTTCTGTCAACACGCGTTGACTGGAAAATGGTGGTCTTAAGAATTGTGGGGTTTACCCACTCCGGATTAACATTCCACTTTGAGCCGGGAAGAGCCGTCGCGGGATCGTAATTCGGGTCGTTGGGGTCAATACCTGCGGTCGCACCGTAAAGGTTTGCTGAAAAGCGGATCCACATGTCAGAAAGACAGGTGTTTTTCTGCTCAGTAGTACCCATCGGGTTACCGTCAGGGTCGGTACGAAGTATTTCGCCCAGAAGAATGTAGTTAGGTGTGTGCTTTGTTACCTCGGCTGTGAGCGCGCCGTCTGTGGTATAGCGTGAAAACCACTGATCCTGCGCCGCACCGAAGGTGTTAAAGTGACGGGTCGCGTCATACACCTCAGAATACGTCTCACCGCGGAACACGTAGGTAAGTGTCGTGCCTGCAGTAAGCATCGCATCTGTCCACTCGCTGTTTACGACGTAGGTGTCACCGTAAACGGACGAGTCGGGTGATACAAGTGCATCATACTCGTCATATTCAGCCGCGAATGCAAACTGCACCGAAAAGCTGCCGAACATTCCGAGTACCATCACAAATGTAAGCACCCATGAAAGTATACGTTTCATAGAAATTTCTCCTTTTCTTAAAATTTTGTATACCTATACAAAATAATTGTATTATATTAAATTTGTAATGTCAATTAAAAAAATACTGTTTTCGGTAAAAAGTAACAAAAAGAGGAAAATATTATTCTA
>JAZPZR010000206.1:0-8183 GCA_045544795.1 Eubacteriales bacterium | reverse complement strand
CGTCCTTTTCACAGCCGTAGTCGGTAGCGCGGAACCATTTTGCGCCCTCATTTTCATAAAGCGCGCCTGCCTTTTCAAGAAGCTCAACGGTCTCTGCCACGTAGCCGCTTTTGTGAAGTGTCGACTCGCGGAACCATTTATCGTAAACGATCTTATACTTTTCAAGATCCGACTGCATTCTTGCAATATTCTTTTCAAGACCGAAGGCAACAAGCTTTTCAACAACTGCCTCTTTGGTATCGCTGAGTACTTCGGCGCCGTTTGCATCGCAGAATTCCTTTGCAAGCACCTTTATATCGTCACCGTGGTAGCCGTCATCGGGAAATTCCATGCTGTCCTCACCGTTTACAAGCTGATAAAGGCGGGTATAGAGCGACTCACCGAAAAGCATTACCTGATTGCCCGCGTCGTTTACGTAAAACTCTTTTTTTACGTCCGCGCCCGCCCATGAAAGAACAGAGGACAGACAGTCACCGATAATGCCGCCGCGCGCGTTGCCCATGTGCATAGGACCTGTCGGGTTTGCAGATACAAACTCAACAAGTATTGATTTACCGCCAAGAGTGTCGGTCTTACCGAAATTGTCACCGAGTGACAGAATGTTATCAACAAGTGATGCGTAGTAAACAGGTGACATTTTAAAATTGATAAAGCCGGGTCCTGCCACGCAGACGTCCGAAATAAGCTCGCCCTTGTCGATGCGGGTAACTATCTCGTTACCTATCATGAAGGGTGCTTTTTTAAGAAGCTTTACGTTTTTCATTGAAAAGTTGGTGGAAAACTCACCGTTGGCGCGCTCCTTGGGTACTTCAACGTCAAAATCGACAATTTCCGCCTCAGGCAAAGCACCGTCTGCCACTGCGCGCTCATATGCCTTTGCCACCTTGTCTTTAAGAAGGCTCTTATAATACTCCATGGGGTTTACTGCTGTCATTTCCATTCTCCTTTTATCGTCAAATCGTTATCTGTCCACGCCCCGCCGTTAAAGGTAAGGCGATATTTTATAAAAATCCTGCGTTCCTTCTCAAAGCAGTTGAGAAGCTTGTGCGTAAACACCGAAACCGACATTTTTCCCGCAGGTGTCATGTAATTTGACACGTGCTCGGCACTTTGCTCAAACACAAGCGCCGACTGCGAATCAGGCTTTGAGATACGCACGCTGTCCGGCTTTATGACTATTATGTTCCGTTCGGTATCGGTATAGGTTATATAGTAGGTGCCGTTTTTAAAATCAAGCCGTGCGGGGTGGGTCACAACAAACCTCTCTGTCCCCTCGGCATGCTGAACGGTGGTGAGCGTCAGCGTTATATCAGTACTTTTCGATATCAATTTTCGCCACCTCACCGTTTATCGACTGCTTTATGAACATACTGCCGAGCGTCTCGAAATTATCCACGCTGTCACTGACGTAAAAGCGGTGGTTACCGCCCTTTTGTCCAAGCATGTCAGCATCCGAAAGCAGAGCCTTTACCGTAGCCGCCGCCTCACGTCCCGGATTTATAAGAAGCACGTCCTCACCCACAAAGTCACCGATAGCCTTTGCAATAAGCGGGTAATGGGTACAGCCCATAATAACGGTATCCGCCCCGAACTCCGCCACGCGTGAAAGGTACAGCTTTACCGCCTCGCAAGTGATAGGGTCGCCCTCACCGATATGTCCGTTTTCCACAAGCGGAACAAACAGCGGGCATGCAACGCTTACCGTCTCAATTGACGGGTCAATGCTTTTCAGCGTACGCTCGTAAGCGCCCGATTTTATTGTAGCACCCGTGCCGAGCACCGCAACTCTTTTGTTTTTTGTGCGCGATGCCGCCGCACGCGCCGCCGACTCAATAACACCGACCACCTCAAACTCATGCTCGCCCTTGAGTACGTCAAGAGCTACCGCGGAAATGGTACCGCATGCCACAAGCGCTATCTTTATATTGTGCGAGGCTAAAAACCGAAGGTCCTGCCTTGCGTAGTTTATTATTGTTTCACGGCTCCTCGTACCGTAGGGTACGCGACCTGTATCACCGAAGTAGACTATATCCTCACGCGGAAGTATTTTTATAAGCTCTTTTACCGCGGTAAGACCGCCGAGCCCGCTATCGAAAACACCTATCGCGGAACTGTTCATATCCTGTCCTCCGAAAGCGCATATTCTATCAGCTTATCCGCAAGCTTGTTACCTGTAAGACCGCCGTACGCCATCATTTTGGGGTACATGCTGATATCGGTAAAACCGGGGATAGTGTTTATTTCGTTAAAGATTATATCCTCATCCGCAGTTACAAAAAAGTCAACGCGGGACATGCCCTGACACTCAAGCGCCTTATACACCCTGACCGCAAGCTCGCGCACGCGCGCCTGACAGTTTTCCGAAATGAGCGCAGGAATTATCACCTTGGATTCGGCATTGTTATATTTTGCATCGTAGGTATAAAACTCATCCGCCGCCGCGATCTGACCGCAGACGGGACACCACGACTCAAAGTTGCCGATGACCGCCGCCTCAACCTCAACACCCGTTATGTTTTCTTCGACAAGTATCTTGAAGTCATGCTCTGATGCAAGGGTGAGCGCATCTACAAGCGACGCTCTGTCTGACGCCTTGTTTACGCCGACGCTTGAGCCTGCGCTTGACGGCTTTACAAAAACAGGGTAGTCAAAGCACTTTTCAAGTCTGTCAGCAACCGCATTTACGTCCGCTTTGACCTCATGCGAATAGCAGTACTCAAACCTTGCCATCGGCACGCCTGCATTTTGGCAGATTATGTGAGTGAGCACCTTATCCATAGCGTTTGCACCGCTTGTCATGGTGGTCGTCACCTGCGCAATACCCGCAATTTTCAAAAGCGCGGCGATCGCGCCGTCCTCTCCGTTTTTGCCGTGAAGGATGGGAAAGGCAACGTCGATATATATTTTTTCATCACCCGCAAGAATACCGTGAGTAGAGGCATCGGGCGAGATGACGGCGGGGGTTGAATTTTTTACCCACTCACCGTTTTTTATTTCATCGGCAGAGGCATCCGTCATATACCAGGCGCCCTCTTTTGTAATGCCGAGCTTGTATACGTTATATTTTTCACTGTCAAGTATCGAAAGGACGTTTGCGGCAGACTTACATGAGATCTCATGCTCACTCGAAGCACCGCCGAAAATGACCGCAACGTTCAGTTTAGACATACTATCACTCCTAACTATGTTATTCTAACACTTTTATATCACTATGTAAAGATAATTTTATAAAAATAAATACCGACGGCAAAAGCATCAGCATATTCACACCGTCCGCCATGCCCCAGAGCACCCTTGCAGGTATAAGCGCCCCTACAAACACCGAAAGGATAAAGCAAAAATCAAACAGTCGGCGGCGGGGTGAAAGGTAGACAAGCGAAAGGCGTGCTACCGAGTACCAACCGAGCACCGTCGCGTATACAAAAAGCGCCATGCTGACACTTAAGAACAAACGGCTGTGTGAGAATGTGTCAAGTAAAAGCGCTTTACTGTCACACCCCAAGGCGCCGCCCTGCGCAACAAACACCACTCCCGTCAGAGCGCACATGACGCAGGTGTCCCAAAAGCAGGTGGTCATGGCAGCGAGTGCGTTTTTGTGAGGGTCGGCAGACGGCACGCTTGATGCGAGCACTCCCCCGCTTCCGAGTCCGCTTTCATTGGAATACAGACCGCGGGTGATACCGCTTTTGACGGCAAGACCCATTCCGCCGCCAAAAAGCGCCCTGAGATCAAACGCTTCGGTAAATATCTTAACCACGGCGGACTTTGTCGCGCCAATATCCGAAAAGAGCAGAACAAGGCAGAGAAAGATAAATCCGACCGACATGACA
Source organism: Eubacteriales bacterium (assembly GCA_045544795.1). Classification (GTDB taxonomy): domain Bacteria; phylum Bacillota; class Clostridia; order Oscillospirales; family QAKW01; genus RGIG9041. The sequence goes on along the minus strand of JAZPZR010000206.1, from coordinate 4,353 downwards.
GGCACTATAAACGAGCATATCTTCGATATACCTTTTGTTCCGAAAAATATTGCAAAAATCACAAAGAGCGTAAGCAGTGCTCCGCTTATTATACGCGGGCAGGAAAAGGTGTCGGCAAGCGCAGAGGAGGGAACCGCGCCGCCCATCAGCATGCCTGCGACAACACAAAGTATTACCCACAGTTTTGCGGTTGAGGTATAGCCCTCGCGCGCGAGCAGTACCATGGGACCGCCGCATTTTTCAGTACGGTATTTCAGGCAGAAATAGCTCTCCGCATATTTGGTAGACATTGCAATTATCCCTGACAGCCACATCCAGAATACCGCACCCGCACCGCCCGCCGAGATCGCCACCGCAACACCTGTTATGTTGCCGGGACCCACAGTCGTACCGAGCGCCTGCATAAAGGCGGAAAACGCCCCTTCCCCGCCCGAAAGGGAGTAGCGTATACCGCGAAGAGTATAGCGCGGAACAAAGCGGGTCTTTACGCAAAAATAAATATGTACTGCAAATAAAAAATAAACCATGCTATATTATATTGACCTTTAAAGCGATTTAACATATAATATTTGCATGGACGATATTTATTTTATGAAAAAAGCACTCCTGCAGGCAAAACGCGCGGAAAAGATCGGCGAAGTGCCTGTGGGTGCCGTTATAGTGAAGGACGGAAAGGTCATTGCAAGGGGTTATAACCGACGCGAAAGTCTGCAGATGGCAACGGCGCACGCGGAGCATATTGCGATCCAAAAAGCATGCAAAAAGCTTGGGTCATGGCGGCTTACGGGTTGTACCCTGTACGTAACGCTTGAGCCGTGTATAATGTGTACGGGCGCCATTGTCAACGCGCGTCCCGACAGAGTGGTCATCGGCACGCAGGATAAAAAAGCGGGCGGTATGGGCGGTCTTACAGATATTTTAAGTCTGCCTGTAAACCATAGACCTGAGGTGGAGTTCGGCGTTTTGCAGGAAGAGTGTTCGGGTATTATCAAGGATTTTTTCAAACAGCTCCGCAAAGGACCCGATTATAAAAAATCGGGACGCGGTATTTAACAGAAAGTTAAAAGTTTGATAACAACTTTTATGATATGGCGTGGTATACTGTAGACAAGATAAGGATGTTACTTATCTTAATCCCCCTCCTATAAAATATCGTTGTGCCAAGGCACAACGATATTTTCATTTGCCCGAAGGGCAACATCATTGTTTGCGCAAAGCGCAAACACATCATGCGCGTAAGCGCACTTCATTTTCAACATTTTCGTACCAATTATTGTAATTAATATAATTTTGTGTTATAATATATTTTAGAACTTTTTTGAGGAGTGGAATTTATGGATATTATAGATAACATTTTTGAAACGGTTGAAAAGGCGGGAAAGCTTGTTGCAACTACCGCTGTTGACACAAAGGACTACGTAAAGCTTGAGTACAAATGCGCAGTACTCCGCAACGCAATAAACAAAAATCTGCGTGAGCTTGGTCTTATCACCTACCGCGAAAGCACGGGCGCTGATATCGACGAGGATGAAAAACAGGCACTCATTACAGAGCTCGGTTCGCTCAAGCAAAAGCTTTTTTCACTCAAGGATGAGATGGCAAAGTACAAAAAGGTATGTCCCGAATGTAAAAAGGCATCGGCACCCGGTGCGCTGTACTGCTCAAAATGCGGTACAAAGCTTTAATGATCGGGGTGACATATGTCTGCAAAGGGTAAAAAGAACTTCTTGGGCGGCGCGCTGATACTTACGGCGGCTCTGCTCATTGTAAAGGTAATCGGCTTTATCTACAAGATACCGCTGATGAATATGCTCGGCGGTGACGGCTACGGCTATTACAACGATGCATATCAGGTATATTCACTTTTATTCGTGCTTTCGACGGGCGGAATACCCGTTGCTATAGCAAAGCTTGTAAGCGAATCAAATGCGGTCGGCAGAATAAACGAACCAAAAAAGATTCTTTCGCTGTCACTGAAGGCATTTTCGGTGGTCGGTCTTATCGGTACGCTGATACTGGTATTTTTTGCAAAGTGGTTTGCCGAGGTAGTCGTAAAGACCCCCGGTTCTACAATTTCGATAATTGCAATCGCGCCCGCAGTTTTCTTTGTGGCGCTCGGCGCGTCCTTCAAAGGCTTTTTTCAGGGCTACATGGACAACAAGCCGACAGCGATATATCAGATACTTGAGGCGGCGTCAAAGCTTCTCGGTCTCGGTCTTGTATTCATCCTTATCAAGATGGGTCACACATCGGCATCGGTGCTTGCGTGCGGTGCAATACTCGGCGTCACCTTCGGCTCGCTGGTATCGACGACCTTTATGTTCATACGTTTTTATTTCGGCAAGTCCCCCATTCGCACAGACGTTGAAAATCCGCTTGAAAGCAGAAACAACAGCGCGCTTTTCAGAGCGATAGTAAAAATCGCGGTACCGATAACGCTGTCTTCCTCTATAATGACGCTCACCTCCACTATTGATATGATAAGTGTCAAGCAGGCGCTGATAAATTCGGGTCTTCCCGTCCTTGACGAGCAGACTATTGATGCCATGAAGGCGGCAGGTGACCGCTTTGTTACAACGGCAAACTCGGTCTACGGCGCATACACAGGCTGTACCACCTCGCTTTTTAACTTCCCGCCCACCATCACGCAGACGATAGGTATATCGGTGCTCCCCTTTATTTCCGAGCTTTTTGCAAAGGGCGAGAAAAAAGAGGCGTACAAGAATATGGACTCGTCAATGCGCATCGTATCGCTTATTGCAGCGCCCTGCGCTATCGGTCTTTCATTTTTTGCATACCCGATACTTTCACTGCTTTTTGCAGGACGTCCCGATGAAATAATCATTTCAACGCAGGCGTTCCATATTCTTGCGCTCGGTATTTACCTTGTTGCAATGTCCTATCCCACAAGCCTCTTTTTACAGGCATGCGGAAGAGTAAACATCCCGCTTATTGCCATGCTTGTCGGCGCGGTGCTCAAGCTTATTACCAACTACACGCTTGTATCACAGCCGTCCCTCCGCATCAACGGCGCGCCCTACGGCACGCTTTTGTGCTACGGCTCTATTCTTGTTATCAATCTTATCATGCTGTACAGGACACAGCGCTACCGCCCGCAGATAGTTTCGGTGTTTGTAAAGCCTTTACTCTGCGCGCTCATTTCGGTAGGCGGCGCGTATGCAGTTTACCGCTTTGTGCTTTACGGCAACGTATCACTCAAATTCTGTGCGATAGGCGGTATCGGTCTTGCGGGAGTTTTATACGTTATACTTATATTTGTATTCAAGGCAATTGCGCGCGATGACGTTTTACTCTTACCGAAGGGTGAAAAGATCGCATCGATTCTTGAAAGAAAGGGACTTATAAAATGAGTAAGGAAAGTCTGTTAAAAAAAGAAAATTATAACTTTGACGATCTTGTCGAGGTGGTCGAGATACTTCGTGCGCCGGGCGGCTGTCCGTGGGATGCGGAGCAAACGCATCAGTCAATACGCAAAAGTCTTATAGAAGAGACCTACGAGGTCGTTGAGGGTATTGACAAAAACGACGATGATATCATGACAGAAGAGCTGGGCGATCTGCTTTTGCAGGTGGTGTTCCACGCAAGTATTGCAAAAGGAGACGGCAGGTTTGACCTTGACAGTATATGCGACGGAATCTGCAAAAAGCTTATCTACCGTCACCCGCACGTTTTTTCCGACGTTGTGGCGGATACCTCTGACGTCGTGCTCAAAAACTGGGAAGAGCTTAAGAAAAAGGAAAAGGGACAAAAGAACAAGGCTGAGGTGTTAAATGCCGTATCAAGTGCGCTTCCCTCTCTCATGCGCGCGCAGAAGCTTATTAAAAAATCGGAAATCGATAATGACAGAAGCGGGATAATCTCCGCCGTCAGAGCATGCGCCGACAGGCTTGAGGCGGGAGATGACAGCGCGCTTACCGACGCTGTTTTCGAGTGTGCGCGTCTTGCAAACACGGCGGGAATCGACTTAGAGCAGGAGCTTTACAACAAAAACGATAGTTTTTTGAAGGAAATATCTTCAAAAATATGAAAAAGACTGTATTTTTTTACAAATATTATTGCAAAATACAAAATAATATGAGATAATATACTCATACCACATTCCCATGCGGAATTATTACTTGGAGGAAAATTTAAATGAACAAAGCAGAACTCATCGCAGCAGTTGCTGCATCAGCAAAAGTTTCACAGAAAGAGGCAGCTACAGTAATCGCTGCTGTTATGGATGAAATCAAGGATGCTCTTAAGAAGGGTGATAAGGTTTCACTCGTAGGCTTCGGTTCTTTCGAAGTTAAGAACAAGCCCGAGAGAAAGGGTAAGAACCCCAGAACAGGC
>JAZPZR010000205.1:0-11923 GCA_045544795.1 Eubacteriales bacterium | reverse complement strand
CCTACAAAGATTGTGCGTATCTCACCGATAAACTACAATTTAACACAACAAAAAACGGAACGACGTTTGTCGTTCCGTTTATTATTTTTTACGCTTCTACAAAATCCTCGTCCTGATCAAAGTCGTTTTCAAAAACGTACTCTGTCGACTGAAGCTTTGCCTTTTTCTTGTTGAAATATTTAAGAATGAGAAGTGTTGCCGCAACTGCCGCTGCAACGCCTACAACAATAGATACAATAATTACAACGTTTTTATTTTTCATTTTAAATTCCTCCGTTTATATTCTTATATTACTATTATACATCCGTGTCTGACAAAAAACAATATTTTTTACGATTTCTTTTTGCGAAATGCAACGTTTATCATAAGAGCGAGGCAGATAAGCTCACACAGAACACCGCCGATCGCCATTGAAAGCGCGGTATTTGACGTTATCATGAACAAAACGCTTATAATAACGGTACGGAAAACCCATAGCATACCCATACAAAAGCCGTACACTGTCATCTGCGTCATAAGCCTGTAAATATCTGAGCATCGGTTTTTAAAAACCCACAGCTTAAGCGGAGCAAAAATAATTATCGCCCACAGCACCCACGCAAGCAGGCTGTCACTGCCGCCCTCAAAGCCGATGACGCTCAGCAAAAAGCCGATCACAACACGAAGAATACTGCTTATTATCACCACAACGAAATACCGAAGATATATCGCTCGGTTTTCGTAAATACTGTCTAAATATTTGTCTATCTTATCCATATAAATAAACAGAGGGAGCCGTAAGCGCTCCCTCTCTGTGCTTTTTATTTGTAGTAAACTACTGTGTTTGCCATATCAAGAGCAAGTGTTGCCGTTATAGTCTCACCGTCTGCAAGTGTTGCACTCGGATCGTCCTTTTTACCCATGTAGCTCTGATTCTCGTAGTAAGTATTAACGATCTCGCCCTTGGCGTTCATTTCTACAAACTTACGGTCAGTCTTGTTATAAGTAACTGTAACAGTCTTGGACGCGGTTTTTCTTACGTATACCGTAACGACCTTATTCTCTTGTGCGGGAGCGTTAGCAGTCTCGCTTGCAGGAGCTGCGCCGTCACCTGTAGCGCCTTCGCCTGTAGCACCCTCGCCGCTGTTTTCAGGAGCCTGTGTGTCTACAACCGGTTCTTTGATATCGTCATCACTGTAAGTAATGATATCGCCTACAGCAAGAGGTGTTGTTGAGTTAATGTTGTCAACAAGAACGTTGAATTTGATCTCGCTCTTCTTTGTTTTGACATTTGTAGCTTCAATATCATATGAAAGAAGCTTGCCGTAACCGGTAACCGTACCGTTAGCGTCCTTGATCTCTTCTTTAACTTCTGTGATCTTGTCTATCATAAGAGTTGCATAGTTTGCCTGATATGCTTCCCATGTGATAACGTATGAATCCTCAGATCCGTCTGTAAGGAATGTGTATTTGGGTCCCTTAAGATCCTCAGCCGCAACGAGCTTGCAGTCACCGAGCTTGAAGAATGCATGCTCAAGATGGATCGAATCGTCAGAGAAGGTATAAGCGCCTGATTTACCGATAATGGTCGTTACAAGATCTTCGTTTGTCGACTCGCCTTCCTTGATAGAAAGGTCTGTAACCTCTTTTTTCTTGAGCTGTGTTACAACGGCGTTACCGGGATTGATGTGGCATATACCGTCAGCCTCGAAGAAGCTTACAAAATCACCGACCTTGACTGTGCCTGAGAAACGGCAGTCGGTAACGTTGTAGTTTCTCATCTCATTTGAAGTACCTGAGTAGTAGTAATCGTAAATTGTGTAGATACCGTTATTGATACCCATTATCTTACCGGGTCTTGACTCGGTTGCAAATACTGCAGAAGCAATCTCCTGACCCTCAGGAAGCATGCACTTGAAGGTGAGGTTAGGTCTGTTGATTATTCTTGTTGTTTTACCCTTGAGTGAGCCTACAAGACTTGCAAGGTCGTACTTGCTGTCGTTTACAGGCCAGGGAGCATCATTAAGATAAAGGAAGGTTGAGGTTGCAAACTTGAAATTACCGATATCTGTCGAAGCCTCAGCAGTACCGCCTGACGTGATAGAAACGTCGGTAAGCGGAACAGTTGCCGAAAGTGTTGAGCTTATTGAATATGTAAGAACCTCTTCATCCTCTGTGAAAAGACCTGAACCGTCCTCGTCACAGAATGTGATTGTGATACCGTAGCCGATGTAATCCGTAAGATCGTCAGCAACAGCAATATCAGCACCGTTTGAAAGAAGCACGCCGTTTTCAACCTCGTAACCGAGCTTTCTGCTTGTTGTAGCGCGGATAATAAGGTCAACCGATGCCATATTGAACACCTTTGAAGCAAGTGAATCAATAGGATTGCCGTCATCATCAACGTACACACCGAGTTCGCCCGACGAACCCTCTGACGAAACGATCGCAGCTGCGAATGCAACGGCAGCCTGAGCGCGTGTTACGGGTGTCTCTCCTGCCTCAAGACCCGTTTCGATACCGCTCATGGCATCAACGTAGTCGTCAGGATATGTAGCGCCGTCTTCTACAAGGCAAAGAACCTTTGCAAGAAGTGTGAGAAGCTCGTCAGCAGTGATAGCCTGCGACGGCTTGAAAAGTGCATTTTCAACGTTGGCTGTGATAAGGTAGTTATCTACTGCCCATGCAAGATATGCCTTGAGCGCAGAACTGTCACTGATATCACCTGTCGTACCGTCACCGACAAACTCAAGCTCTGCCGAGCTGTAAAGCGACTGGTCGATTTCCTCTCTATAAAGCATCTTGTACACGGCAACAACTGCATCTGCACGTGTAAGGTACTGGTCAGGCTTGAAATCGCCGTTCCACGTACTTGTGATAATGCCGAGTCTGTCTACAAACTCGATCGCCTTAAGACTTTCATCATCAAGCGGAACGTCGTTGTAAGCAAACGCTGACACGCCCATTGTACACAGCATTATTGCCGTAAGACAAAGAGCAACAAGACTTCTGAAAAATTTCATGTTTTTATCCTCCGATAATATAGGTGAATTTATTATAAATATATTTTATTTTAATGTCAATCCGACAAAATAAAATGTTACGTAAATGTGATTTTATTCGTTACAGTACACAAAAAAATCGCAAAAATTTCGTTTAAAGTGACAAGAGATATGCATTGACAAAACCGTCGATATCACCGTCCATGACCGCGTTTATATTACCCGATTCAAAGCCTGTGCGATGGTCCTTTGCAAGAGTGTAGGGCATGAAAACGTACGAGCGTATCTGTGAGCCCCAGCCTATCTGCATATGCTCACCCTTGATATCCTCGACCTTTTCAAGATGCTCGCGTTCCTTGATCTCAACAAGCTTTGATTTGAGCATTTTCATTGCCATTTCACGGTTTTTATGCTGTGAACGTTCATTCTGACATGCAACGATAACGCCTGTCGGGATATGTGTGATACGTATTGCGCTTTCCGTCTTGTTTACGTGCTGACCGCCCGCGCCTGACGAACGGTAGGTATCTACCTTAAGGTCTTCCTCGCGGATATCGATCTGAACGTTATCGTCAAGCTCAGGCATTACCTCAAGTGACGCAAACGAGGTGTGACGTCTGCCCGATGAATCAAAGGGAGAAACGCGTACAAGGCGGTGAACGCCGTTTTCACCCTTGAGATAGCCGTAAGCATACATACCTTCTATAAGAATAGAAGCGCTTTTTATACCCGCTTCATCACCGTCAAGATAGTCAAGCACGGTTATTTTATAATTGTGGCGCTGTGCAAAGCGGGTGTACATACGGTAAAGCATCTCCACCCAATCCTGCGCCTCGGTACCGCCCGCGCCCGCATGGAAGGTAAGAATCGCGTTGTTTTTATCATACTCACCCGAAAGAAGTGTCTTGAGCTTTGCCTTTTCAAGCTCCTTTTCAAATTCGGGAAAGCCTGCAACGATATCCTCCTCAACATCCTCAAGCATACCGTCCTCGGCAAACTCGATAAGGGTGCGCAGGTCGTCGCATTTTGTAACAAGCGCCTCGTATTCGGCAATCTGATCCTTTGCATTTTTTACCGCCTGCGATATTTTCTGCGAACGCTCCATATCGTTCCAGAAATCAGGCTCCGCCGTAAGCTTTTCATTTTCTTCAAGCTGTGCCTTGATATCGTCAAGCTTTAACGCATCGTAAAGGTTTTTAAGGCTGTCGTCCATAGCGGAAAGACGGACCTTATACTCATCAATTATTATCATAGTGTCTCCTAAAATTTTTATTCTAAATATTATATAATTCCGCAGCCGTTTTGTCAACACATTGAAATTTGTATAAAAAGTATTTATTTTTTTATTTATATATAGTATAATATATCTGATTATACTCAAAAAAGGAGCAATTCAAGTTGAAAAACAGGCATTTTGTTATAATAACGGGGATAGCGGCGGCGCTTACGTTTATTCTGCGCGGGCTGGATTATCTCTTTTTTATCGGCAAAGACGGTTACTATACGGGCGGGGCAGCGCTCGCTTACGCGGTAAGCATCCTGCTGTTTGCCGTCGCCGCCTTTGCATTTGTCATTATGCTCAGTAAAACAAAAGACCAGGCGGAGCACGTGATAGCGAAAAGTAAGACGACGGGTATCCTGTCTGTTCTTGCAGGCATAATAACCATGCTCTTTTCGGGCTGGGCGGCACTTTCGCTCTCATCGGCAGTACCAACGGTGCTTCACCGCGCGCTTTTGCTTGTCGGCATACTCGCCGCGGTATATCTTGCGTTTTTCGGTGTAAGCGTCATTTCGGGCAGATTTCCCCCGCTTGTGCGCATTTTCGGCTTTTTACCCGCAATATTTGCATGCCTTTACGGCGTGTGTGAGTTTTATCAGGCGTTTGACCGCGCACAGCAAAGCGGCACGGCATATTTCATGCTTTCACTATGCGCGCTCTCTCTTTATCTGACGACACTCTTTTACAGCGCAGTCGGCGCTCCGGTCACTTTAAAACGTCTCACCGCAACCGCAGTACTGCTTCCGCCGTTTGCTCTTGCATGGGTGGGCGGATATACTGTCGGCTGTATCACGGGCGGCGCGCAGTTCACTGTCGGTCACTGCCTTATCGCGCTGCTGCTGATCATATTCTCAGGCTGTGCATTTATCACACTCTCACGGCTTGACAAACGCGACGTTGCGGAAGCGAAGCCTTCAACAATAAGCGACGGGCTTAATACTTATTATAACGAAATTCCTACGGAGGAAACAGATGAACAAAGAACTGATTCGTAATTTTTCAATTATCGCACACATTGACCACGGCAAGTCTACCGTTGCGGACAGACTGCTTGAGATATGCGGTGCGGTAACCCAACGCGAGATGGAGGACCAGCTTCTTGATAACATGGACCTCGAGCGCGAGCGCGGTATTACCATAAAGGCGCGCGCCGTACATCTTGACTACAAGGCAAAGGACGGCAAGACGTACACAATAAACCTTATCGACACACCCGGACACGTCGACTTCAACTATGAGGTATCGCGTGCGCTTGCGGCGTGCGAGGGTGCGGTGCTTATCGTCGATGCATCGCAGGGTATCGAGGCGCAGACGCTTGCAAACACCTATATCGCGCTTGACAACGACCTTGAGCTTGTTCCTGTCATAAATAAAATCGACCTGCCCTCTGCAGACCCTGACAGATGTATTCACGAAATCGAGGATATTATCGGCATACCTGCCGAGGATGCGCCGCAGGTATCTGCAAAGCAGAATATAAATATGGAGTCGGTGCTTGAGGCGGTGGTGGAAAATATCCCCGCGCCGACAGGTGATGAAAACGCGCCCCTTTCCGCGCTTATTTTTGACAGCTACTACGACAGCTACCGCGGTGTCATAGTTTATATAAGAATGATGGACGGCACGCTAAAGGTCGGCGACAAAATCAAGATGATGGCGACAGAGGCGGAGTTTGAGGTCGTAGAATGCGGTTTCATGCGCCCGCTCGGCCTTGAGCAGACGGGAATTCTGCAGGCAGGTGACGTCGGCTATTTCACCGCATCTATTAAAAGTGTTGAAAACACGCGTGTGGGTGACACGGTAACACATGCGGATAAGCCTTGTCAGACCGCGCTTGAAGGATATAAGGAATGTACACCGATGGTATTTTCGGGCGTGTACCCCGCTGACGGCGCAAAATACGACGATCTTAAGGACGCGCTTGCAAAGCTCAAGCTAAACGACGCATCGTTTATGTTTGAGCCCGAAACTTCGGCGGCGCTCGGCTTCGGCTTCCGCTGCGGTTTTCTCGGTCTTTTGCACATGGAGATAATTCAGGAGAGAATTGAGCGCGAGTTTTTACTCGATATCATCACGACCGCGCCTTCCGTTTCCTATCTTGTAAAGAAAACGGACGGAAGCGAGATCTATATTTCAAACCCGACCAACTACCCCGACCCGTCCGAGATCGCCGCGACATCCGAGCCGTACGTCAAAGCGGACATTATCGCGCCTGAGGAATTTGTCGGCAATATTATGGATCTGTGTCAGGACAGACGCGGTATCTTCAAGGACATGACGTATCTTGACACCAACCGTGTAAACATTCACTACGAGCTGCCTCTCGGTGAGATCGTATACGACTTTTTCGATACGCTCAAGTCAAGAACACGCGGTTACGCATCACTTGACTACGAGCTTTCGGATTATAAGGAATCAAAGCTTGTAAAGCTTGATATTATGCTTTCGGGCGACGTGGTGGACGCGCTTTCCTTTATCGTGCATACCGATAAAGCATATCCACGCGCAAGAAAGATGGCGGAAAAGCTTAAGGAGCATATCCCAAGACAGCTTTTTGAAATTCCGATACAGGCGGCGGTCGGCGGAAAGATAATTGCCCGCGAAACCGTAAAGGCACTCCGCAAGGACGTTCTTGCAAAATGTTACGGAGGTGACATTACACGTAAAAAGAAGCTTCTTGAAAAACAGAAGGAAGGTAAAAAGAGAATGCGCTCACTCGGTAACGTCGAGGTACCGCAGGAGGCGTTTATGGCAGTTCTTAAACTGGACAGTGACAATTAGAGGTGACATCATGATCAAAAAGGCAGAATTTATAACTTACAAGGCACCGAAGGGTGCAGGCATTTGTTTTATGCGTGAATTTGATGCAAAGGATACCGTAAAGGCTACCCTTTATATCTCGGCGCACGGACTTTACGAGGCGTATCTCAACGGAAAACGCGTGGGTGATTTCGTACTCGCGCCCGGTTATACGAGCGACCGTCACAGAATACAGTATCAGACCTACGATATCACGGATATGATAAAAGAGCATAACGTTATCACGGCTACGGTACAGCACGGCTGGATAAACGATATGTCATGGGCGCGCGTTGACACAAAGCAGGATCCCAAGCTTATCGCTCTTATCGAGCTTTGTGATAAGGACGGAAACGTGCAGGAGATCATAACCGACGGCAGCTGGCAGGTGTGCACAACTCCCGTAATATCCGCAAACATATACGACGGCGAGCATTACGATGCACGCATCACCCCCACTCCCACAGGCGAGTTTGCAAGCTGTAATCCAAATCTTGCAAAGCAGCGCCTCATGGCACAGCAGGGTGAAAAGATAGTCGAGCATGAAAGCTATCCCGCGCTTGAGATAATCAAAACTCCGTCGGGTGACACCGTGCTTGATTTCGGCTACAACCTCGTCGGCTACGTTGAAATTACGCTTGAAAACGCAAAAGCAGGCGACGTTATCAGCTACACTCATGCAGAGGTGCTTGATAAGCACGGTGAGTTTTACACAGCCAATCTGCGCTCGGCAAAGCAGAGGATAACGTATATAGCAAAGGACGGCTATCAGACCTACAAGCCTCACTTTACCTTCATGGGCGGAAGATATATCCGTCTTGACAGCTATCCGTACGAAATCAAAAAGGAAAACTTTAAATTTATCGTCGTTCATTCGGATATGAAAAGAACAGGTCACTTTGAATGTTCAAGTGAAATGCTCAATAAATTATACGATAACATCATAAGAGGACAGCGCGGAAACTACGTTGACGTGCCCACAGACTGCCCGCAGCGTGACGAGCGCCTTGGCTGGACAGCAGACACGCAGGTGTTTGCAAAAACAGGCGCATACAACTACAACATAAATAAATTTATGGATAAGTGGTTGTATGACCTTATGCTCGACCAACACGGTGACGGCTCGGTACCCTCTGTGATCCCCGTCGTAGCGGGTGCAACCAGCGACTACCGCTCAGCTGCGTGGATGGACGCAGCAACGGTTTGTCCGTGGGTAATGTATCTCATGTACGCAGACCGCGACCTTCTTGCGCGTCAGTTTGAGTCGATGCAAAGATACGTAAACTACCTCGACCGCTTCGGCGGTGATAAATATATGTGGAACGGTGAGTTCCGTCACTACGGTGACTGGCTGGCGCTCGACCTTGTCGACACAAGTGTTGTGGGCGGGGCAAAAACAGGCTCGTCAGACAAAAACAAGGGCGGTACCGACCACAAGTATATCGCACAGGTATGCTATGCGATGTCGACCGAGATACTTATAAAAGCAGGCAAGGTGCTCGGAATCGACGTTTCATATTATGAAGATTTATATAAGGGAATTGTCGACGCCTTCAGAAAGCATTACATGAAGGACGGCGTACCCCTTTACAAGACACAGACTGCATGTGTGCTTGCGCTCCACTTTAACATGTGCGAGGAGTGCGACCGCAAAACGACGGCAGACCTTCTCTGTCAGCTTATTCACGAAAGAGGCGACACGCTGACGACAGGCTTTGTCGGCACGCCATACCTTCTCCACGCACTGACAAGCACTGGTCACGCAGACCTTGCGTACACCCTTGCGCTTCAGGAAAAATATCCCTCATGGCTGTACTCTGTAAGAATGGGTGCAACGACCATATGGGAGCATTGGGACAGCATTGACGAAAACGGCGATATATGGAGAGCATCAATGAATTCCTTCAACCACTACGCATACGGCTCTATCGGTGAGTGGATGTACGGTACCATGGCGGGTATTGACGTGGATGAAAACAAGCCCGGCTTTGAAAACATAAAGCTTGCTCCCGTTATCGACAAGCGCCTTTCATACGTAAAGGCATCGCTTGATACAAAATACGGCACCGTAAGATCCGAGTGGCATATTGAAGGCGACAGCGTGACCTATACCTTCACGGTACCCGAAGGCGCGACCGCCGATATAACGCTTTGCGGTAAAACCGAGCATGTCGGCGCAGGTACTTACACCTATACAAAAGCAGTATGACCTCGCTCTATATCCACATACCGTTTTGCAAAAGAAAATGTGACTACTGCTCCTTTTATTCGCTGACAGACGACTACAAAGAGGAATATGTCGGCGCAATTATACAAGCAGTAAAAAAATACGGCGGCAAAAACCTTAAAAGCATATACGTCGGCGGCGGCACACCGAGTGTGCTGTCGCCTTCTCAGATAGCGCGGATCACAGATGCTGTATACAAATACAACAGCGTATCAGACTGTCTTGAATTTACCGTTGAGTGCAATCCCGAAAGCATAAGCGCCGATTTTTTAAAAGCATCGGGCGCAGGCAGAGTGTCAATGGGCTTTCAGTCATTTTGTGACAAAGAATTAAAAGCGGTCGGCAGACTGCACACGGCAGATGACTGCAAACGCGCGGTTGAAATATGCCGTGAGGCCGGTATAAAAAATATAAGCGGTGACCTTATCTTTGCGCTTCCCTATCAGACCGTGTCTTCGCTTGAAAACTCGCTTTCACAGATGATCTCGCTCGATATAGAGCATATATCGGTATACAACCTTCAGCTTGAAGAGGGCACACGGGTGCTGTCGCTTTCCGACCGCGTTGCCGACGAGGACACGCAGGCGAAAATGTACTATACCGTCTGCGGCAGACTGAAAGACGCAGGCTTTTGCCACTATGAGATATCAAATTTTGCAAAAGAGGGATACCGCGCCGTACACAACAGTGTATACTGGGAGGGCGGCGACTATATGGGTCTCGGACCGTCGGCACATTCAAAGATCGGAAATATGCGTTATTTCTTTGATGCCGATATACACAAATTCATACACGGCAGTTTTGAATTTGACGGAAGTGAGGAAATTTCCGACCCGCTTTTTGAAAAAATAATGCTTGGTCTTCGCACCGACGGCGGTGTGGATACGAGGCTATTAAAAAACTCGTCCGCCTTTATAAAACAGTTGGTGTCGGGCGGTTTTGCAACATTAACGGGCAACAGACTCGTCCTTACGGACAGAGGCTTTTATCTATCTAATACAATTATCGCGGAAATTACCGCAAAGGAGTGTTAAAATGACTTACACGTATAAAACAAAGGGCGTCTGCTCAAGATCGATCTATATCGAGCTTGAGGACGGAGTTATCAAGGACTGTCAGTTTGAGGGCGGCTGCAGCGGCAACACGCAGGGCGTTGCATCACTCGTTATCGGTATGGATGCCGATATTGCTATCGACAAGCTTGAGGGAATAAAGTGCGGATTTAAATCCACCTCATGCCCCGACCAGCTCGCAACTGCTTTGAAAGAGATGCTTGAACAATGCTAGAATTATTATCGCCTGCGGGCAATTTTGAAAAAATGAAGGCGGCGGTACACTACGGTGCAGACGCCGTCTATCTTGCGGGTAAAATGTTCGGCATGCGCGCGTTTGCCGACTGCTTTACGGTAAAAGAGCTTGGTGAGGCGTGCGACTACTGTCACGCGCGCGGTAAAAAGGTGTACCTGACCATAAACACCATGCCCCACCCTGCAGAATATCCCGCGCTTGAAAAATATCTTAAGGATATTGCAGATATTCCGCTTGATGCATATATAATCGCAGACCTCGGCGTCATGTCGCTTGTAAAAAAGATATCGCCTGACAGGGATATACATATCTCAACGCAGGCATCAGTCGTATCGGCAGAGGGTGCAAACATGTACGGTGCGCTCGGCGCAAAGCGTATCGTGCTCTCACGCGAGCTTTCTTTTGACGAGATACGCGCGATAAGAAGAGATACCGACCCTGATATCGAGCTTGAAGCGTTTATTCACGGCGCAATGTGCATATCATATAGCGGAAGATGTCTTATTTCAAACCATTTCACAGGGCGGGATGCCAACCGCGGTGCGTGTGCACAGCCTTGCAGATGGGTATACAACATTTCCGAGGAAAAACGGCCTGAAATGCCGCTTACAATGGAAGAGGGCAAGGACGGCACGTTTTTATTCGGCTCAAAAGACCTTTGCATGATAGAGCATATCCCCGAGCTTTGTGAAAGCGGTATCACCTCGTTTAAGATCGAGGGCAGAATGAAAAGCGTATACTACGCCGCAATCACCGCAAACTGTTACAGAATGGCGATCGACAGCTATCTTGCGGATAAGGAAAACTATAAGTTTGATACCCGTCTGCTTTCAGAGCTTGAAAGCGTATCTCACCGCGAGTATGATACCGGCTTTTACTTTGACGCGCCGATGCAGGATGCAAAGGTTGCGGATTCGGTCGGATATCTTAAGTCAAAAGCGTATCTTGCCGACTGTATAGACTATAAAGACGGCATCGGTACCTTTATACAAAAAAACAAACTCACCGTAGGGGAAGCCGTCGAGGTGATATCACCCGGCAAGACAGGTGTCGGCTTTA
Organism: Eubacteriales bacterium; assembly: GCA_045544795.1. Taxonomy (GTDB): domain Bacteria; phylum Bacillota; class Clostridia; order Oscillospirales; family QAKW01; genus RGIG9041. The sequence goes on along the minus strand of JAZPZR010000205.1, from coordinate 270 downwards.
CCGTCACGGCAATGTATGACGAAAAGGGCGAACAGATCGAAAGCTGTCCCCATCCCTACATGATATTCAAAATGCCCGTACCTTTTGAAATAAAAGCGGGCGACATCATAAGAGCATAAGGAGAAATATTATGGGACTTATTAAAGCAGGACTTGGCGCTGTAGGCGGTGTGCTTGCAGACCAATGGAGAGAATTTTTCGTTTGCGAATCACTTGCAAACGACGTACTTATGGTAAAGGGCGAAAAGCGCACAAGCGGACGCTCGTCAAA
>JAZPZR010000204.1:0-3980 GCA_045544795.1 Eubacteriales bacterium | reverse complement strand
TTTGACACTCTGAAGTGACTTTCAAAAAAGAGTGCAGATTTCGTGAACTCGACCCGAAGTCGTATGTGATACTACGAGAGGGAGAGTTCGCGGAAAGTGAAGAAATCCCTTGGAAACACTACTGTTTTCAAGGGATTCTTTTATTTGCACTTTTGTAAAACTACCCCTCCCTCTCGCTTCGCTCGCCACCTCCCCTGTCAAGTGGAGGCAAATCAGAGTGTTCCTTTTCTTCACGGTCTGTGCCTTTTTTGACAGTCTCAAAACACGGTAGGATTTCTCCTACCGTGTTTTATTATTTTATCTTACTTTAAGATAAAGCTTGTATGGAACTTATAAAGCATCTGCGCAGCCTCGCCGCGTGTTGCATTTTCCTTCGGCTTGAAGGTATAGGTTCCTGCATTGTTATAGCCTGCTATAACGTCAGCAAGCTGAGCGGTCGCAACTGCGGTTTTAGCATACTTGGATATCTTATCCGCGTCTGCAAAATTGATCGCTTCTTTGGATGCGGTCATTTCAACGTTCATATACTTTGCAAAGTTTACAAGCATTACGCATATCTGCTGACGCTCAATAAACGCATCAGGCTTGAAGGTAGTCTCCGTAATACCTGCAACAACGCCGTTCTCGCTTGCCCACTTGATTGCGGCGGTGTAGTACTTACCGACCTTAACGTCCTCAAATTTAGTAGTTGCCGCCTTGTTTGCAGCGCCTGACGTATCAACGCCTGCGATTCTTGCAAGGATTGTAATAAACATACCGCGGGTTATGTTATCATTAAGACCGAACTCTGTCTTTGAAACGCCTGCGATAAAGCCGTAGCTGTATGCATGGTCGATAGCCTTTGAATACCATTTGCCCGCCTTGATATCTGTAAATACCTTTGACGAATCAACAACTGCAGGCTCTTTTACGGTAACGTCGCACCACAGAATAATTCCGTCAACGTAAGCACATACGGTAGCGGTACCCTTTTTAATAGCGGTAACTCTGCCGTTGCCGTCAACACGTACGACAGCCTCATCCTCTGACCACCAATATACCGATTTGCTTTCATCGGCAGGTTCGGTAGTAACCGTAAGCTGCTCGCTCTTGCCTATATCAAGCTCAAGCTCTGTCATGTTCAGCATTGCGTATATAGCAAACTCATAGTTTTCGGGAAGTACAATGACGGGTACTGTTGTCTTAGCTCCGTTTACAGATACTATCTCAGCAGTAGTTTCGCCTACCGAGTTTGCGACAATAAAGTATCGATATCCGTCTGATACTGCCGATGCAACAGCAGTATCGGCAACGTTAACCTGCGCTACTTCTTCATACGTGTCACCGTCTATTGATGCTATGTCCACCGAATAATACTCGCCGACTCTTATCTGGATATATCTGTTGTACTCCTCTATCTGTGTGGTGAATACCGAATTACGTACGGTAAAGACAAGCTCAGTTATTTCTTTTTCAATCTCAAATTCCAATACATATTCGATTCCGCCGACCATGAAAATAGCGTTTCCGCCTTCGGAAACAATATAATCAGGACATTTAACGGAATAATATGCGCCATCTCCGACATCTATTGAATAAAGGCCGGTTTTTTCGGGAGTAAAGCTGTATGAAATTACACCGTTATACTCCTTTACAGGAGTCCTAACCTCTGTATCAAGCTTAGCCTCAGGTCTGTCACCTACGTTTATTTTTATTGTGTCCTGAACACCGCCAACGTCGAGTGTTACGGTATATTCACCCTTTTCATAAGGAATAAAGTCAGCATAGAACGTTCCTGTTGACGGGTCAATATAATTAAATAACTCGCTGTATCCTGTTTCGCTTACTTCCCAGTAAATTCCGCCGTACAGGAATCCGCCTTCAACGTCGGGTACCGCCTCAAGATTTAACTCATCTCCGACAGCCATGTCTAAAGCATCGTATTTGAACGAAGCAGACACAGCTTCAGGAAGAAGCTTTACCTTAACGGTAATATCGCCGCTATCAAACCACGGTGAACTACGCTCAAATTCTATGTAGACGACCTCGTCCTTTTCTGCATAGAAAGCATGATCGTCATACCGGTAATCGCCGATTAAGCTTATGATAATGCTGTCCCCAAGCGCATCCTCAGCGGAAACAATATACATTCCGTCTTCGGGAGCGGTAAAGCTTGCACGCAAGCGCTCGTACTCAGGCAGGTTTTTAACGTATGGAGTGTCAAGTGTAAGAATGCCCGGTTCAACCACAGTAAGCTCAACAGTGTCTGTAAGCGCGCCTAAAGTAGCGGTAACCTTTACAGTGCCGGCTTTTTTAAAGTAGAGCTCTGCACAATTGTCAACGCATACACCTATCTCAGCGATCTCGGCATCGTCAACGGTCCACTCGATAGTTCCGTCAATATAGCCGTCATCGGGTAATAATTCCATATAGGAATAATCCTGCGAATAAAAGACTGTGTCTTCAGAATAAATATCTACAGCTGTCGCAGCATTGATTTTTTTAATAACAATGCTATCAGTAACAACGTCGACGTATTTATCGACAAATACCGTGTATTCTACGTCTTTTTCAAGACGGTATACAGTATATGTATGATCATAATCGGCACCGTCTATCCATGCATAAATTTCAGGACCATTGGTTACGACATTATAATATCCTGTTTCAGCGGGAGTAAAGGTGAATTGGAAATCATTCTTTCCGATGATTTTGATCTCCTTATCAAGCTCAAGCTTTTCAGGCTCAGAAACGTTTACGGTAACACTCTTTTCATGTCCGTTTTCTGACTTTAACTTTACAACGGTCGTGCCGGCCTTGAGAGCATGAAAATCTCCGTATTTATCAATATCGACAACAAGACTGCCGTCAAGCTGATATTCGGACCACTCGTAAATCGCGCTCATAGGAAAAACGTCGTATGCAATCTGGAAAGTATCACCGACGTATACGTCGATAACGTCAAACTCGGTAACAATGCCTGTTGCCTTGTCGCGCTTTGCAACTACAACGTCAAAAGTGCCGACATTATTAAAATCGTACAGCGTTACTTTTAAATTAACCTTTTCTCCTGCAATAAGTTCGAGGTTTACTTTGAAGTTATTGCCGTACAGAGAAGAGTAATCATCACTATACATGATAGGGCTTCCGTCCGTTACGTCAAAAACGTAGCCCACAGTGTCACAGTCACCGATTGAGTAGAAGACGTAAGTTCCGTCCTCAGGTGCGGTAAACGTGAAATCCTCCTCCACGTGCGTTCTTGACAGTGTGACCTTTGTCGGCGTGTCAAGCCCGATAGGAGTATATAAGATCTCTGCAGCAGATGCGAACGTAATAGGTAAAATACCGATAAGCATCACTGCAACGATGAGTGTACAAATAAATCTTTTCATATGTACCTTCCTTTCATCTGTAATAATTTTTCAACAAACAGTTGTTTGTTAATATAATAATATCAAAAATCAACATAAATAACAATATATAAAATACATTTTTGTATACTGTATACAAAAATTGACATAATATTCAACTCAGCAGACCTTGTCAATACCGCAATTTACACAAAATACAGGTTGTTATTATCTCTTTGTTCCCGTTTGCACCGAAGGTGCAACATCGTTTGCCGTAGGGGACGATGCCCACATCGTCCCGATATGGTGTGTACGAATTTATTCGGGGCGTCGTGGGCGTCGCCCCCTACATATTCCGTTTGCACCGAAGGTGCCACATCGTTTTGCGTAAGCAAACATCATTTTGCGACAGCAAACATCGTTACGCGTAGCGTACATCGTTTTGCGTAAGCAAACAAAAAAGACTCCCGAAGGAGTCTTTTTTATTGTAGGGGTCGGCGCCATCGACGACCCGATAACTAGTTGTTCTCTACGATGTAGATTATATCGTAAGTTACGTTAGTAAATCCACCGTTTATAAAGCTTTCCATTGTGTAGTTTACGCAGAAGCCGTAGTAACCTGTCTCGGTAAGAGTATAGGTTCTGCCTGTC
>JAZPZR010000203.1:0-4588 GCA_045544795.1 Eubacteriales bacterium | reverse complement strand
TCTCAACGTTATTATTCATCGTAGGAATGCTGAATATACCCTTATCCGACGGGAAGGGCGGACGGGGACGGGGCTCACCGCGGTTACCCTCGATAGAAGTCATAAGAGCAGTTTCCTCACCGCAGACGAACGCACCTGCGCCAAGACGGATCTCGATATCGAAACAGAAATCTGGTCCGAAGATGTTATCGCCGAGAAGTCCGTACTCTCTAGCCTGATCAATAGCGATCTGAAGTCTGTTAACAGCGATGGGGTACTCAGCACGGATATAAACGAAGCCTCTGCAAGCACCGACAGCATAAGCTGCAATAGCCATAGCCTCGATTACACAGTGGGCATCACCCTCAAGTACTGAACGGTCCATGAACGCACCGGGGTCACCCTCGTCGGCGTTACATGAAACGTATTTGATCTTTGATTTATTTCTTGATGCGAAGTCCCACTTAAGACCTGTGGGGAAGCCTGCACCGCCACGGCCGCGAAGACCGCTGTCCTTCATAACCTGAATAACTTCCTCAGGTGTCATTGTTGTGAGGACCTTAGCAAGAGCCTCATAACCGTCGTAACCGATGTACTCATCAATATCCTCGGGGTTGATAACACCGCAGTTACGGAGTGAAACACGAATCTGCTTCTTATAGAAGTTTGTATCGTTAAGTGACTCTGTACCTGTTACCTCTTCACCCTCTTTTTTATCGGTGTAAAGATATTTTTTAACAACACGACCTTTGATGATGTGCTCTGAAACGATCTCAGGGATCATATCCGGCTCGATACGGCTATAGAAAGCACCTTCCGGATAAACTATCATGATAGGACCGAGTGCGCAAAGACCGAAACAACCTGTTGTTACGACCTTTACCTCGTCCTGAAGATTGTTTTTAGCGAGTTCTTCGTTTAAAGCATCAACAACTGCTTTACTGCCCGAAGACGTACAACCTGTACCGCCGCAAACAAGAATATGATTTCTTATCATTGTATTCTCCTTCTGCCGCTGTGCACGGCAAGATTAGTGTTAATTATCTGCTCTTTTTGCACAGAAATGAAAAGAGCCGTAACTTTTATCAGTCTGCGTTTGCTATTGTGTATTCAGCTACAACCTTGTTGTTTACAAGATGCTCATGAACGATCTTGGCAACCTTATCCTCTGTCATTTTAACGTAAGTTGTCTTGTCGCCGTTGGGAGCAATTACTTCAACGATAGGCTCAAGTCTGCATACACCGATACAGCCTGTCTGTGTAACTTTTACGTTTTTAAGGCCTCTTGACTGTACTTCCTCAATAAACTTATTGAGAACAGGACGGGCGCCTGCTGCGATACCGCCAGTAGCCATACCGACTACAACTCTTAAAGCGCTTGCTTCATCCTCAACACCGCGAAGAGAAACGTTATTCTGCATTTTAGCCTTTATTGCTCTGAGTTCTTCAAGGGATTTCATTATATTTTTCCTCCTTCAATACTGTTCAGGTTTTCAGTAAGGTAGTCCCCAAGCCAGATAAGAATTTCGGGCGAGTCGATGGGAATACCATCGAGCATTGTCTTCACTTCCTCCGTATCAAGCACAAACTCACCGCCGTCTGTAACGTGACTGTACACGTAACGGATATCGGGTGCCGAGGAAATTATCGTAACAAGCGTTGACGGTATATCACCAAGAGGCGGACGGTCAAGATGCGACATCTTAAACTCAGCACTGAGCACAGTGCCCTCCCCCACCTTTGATTTTATATCAAAGCTACCGTCTGTATCAAGCGCGAGCTGACGGACAAGCGGAATGCCGAGTCCTACCTTTCGCGTTGTACGTGTGGTAACAAACGGATCAATAACAGCACTGAGCATATCTTCAGACATGCCGCAGCCGTTATCACCGATCATGATTGATACAATATCCTTTTGCACGCTTTCTGTCACGGTAATATCAATGCGGGTCGCGCCCGCTTTGACAGAGTTTTGCGAGATATCAAGAATATTTAAAGACAGCTCTTTCATAATTATTTCATGTATTTTGCGAGTATATCAGGTATCATGCCTGTTGTAAGACGGCCGTATACCTCGTCGTTAATTGTAAGAACGGGAGCAAGACCGCAAGCACCGATACATCTTGTTGCTTCGAGTGAAAACTTACCGTCTGCCGTACATTCACCTACGTCGATACCGATAATCTCTTTGATCTTATCAAGTATCTCACCGGAGCCCTTAACATAACAAGCGGTTCCGAGACATACACCGATCTGATACTCACCCTTAGGTGCGAGTGAGAACTGTGCGTAGAAGGTTACTACACCGTAAATGTGCTCGAGAGAAATATCGAGTTTTTCAGAAATGATCTTCTGAACCTCAAGCGGAAGATAACCGTAGATCTCCTGAGCGCCCTGAAGCACAGGCATCAACGGGCCATCAATTCCCTTGTACTTTTCAATGACCTCTAAGAGCTTTGCTTCTTGCTCTTTTGTTCCCTTAAAAGGGACAGCGCATTTTTTCATTTTTGCCTCCTTGAAAATATGATAATAATAAAAATTATTTCCAGCGTAGGTTGTGCGCAAAAGACCCTTGCACACACGATAGAATTATAACATATATTAATCGATTTTTCTACAGTTTTTTTATTTTTTATATAAATTTTATTAAAAAAACAAAAGAAGGGCAGTAATTACTGTCCTTCTTTGATAAATTGTATAATTTCCTCCGGTGTCGGACGGGTATCAAACTCAAAAAAGTTATGCTCGCCCCTCTCGGAAATATCTGTAAGATAGTGCGCGTCGCTGTCATGAATATAGTTATATCCCATACCCTTGAGCGAAAAGGCCGTTTCGGTGTAATCGGCAGGTGCGTTTTTTGACAGTTCAAAAGTATTAAAACCCATTGTTCTGTCCACCATACCGAGCATTGACATTACACTTTTTGTTTGTTTATCAATATGCGCAGGAACCGCAACGCCGCCATAACTGTCGGCAAGTGTACGGATATTGTCAAAATCGACAGCCGTCGCATTTATAAGATATCTGTCGTCAGAACCGATCGCTTCATCATTTTCATTCATGATTGTCTGCGTACCGAAAATGCGCTCATTATTCTTTATATCAGGCAGCGCAGGGCGCAGTACGTCCTTTTCAAAAGACAGCGCGCGCTCCGTATCGGGAAAAAGACAGAGAACGTGAATTTCTTCCGCCGTCTCAACCTCAACGCCCGCAAGAAAAATAAGTCCTGCATTTTGCGCAAGAGTACTGACAGCAGGTGTATTTGCGCATGTATTATGGTCTGACAGCGCAATTATGTCAAGCTCATTTATAAGTGACATATTTACTATGTTATTAGGCGTCATATCATCGTCACCGCAGGGCGATAACAATGAGTGAATATGTAAGTCGTAATAAAAGCGCATTTAGTCAAGCACCTTTGAAAGAAGTACGCACGTCTCATAAGTGGTTTTATCACTGACAAGCACCGGTATACCGTTTTGTTCCGCCTTCTCAAGCGCATTTGCATCAAGTTTCACGCCCTCGGTAAGTATAACGCAGGAAAGGTCTGCCATTGCCGCTACCGCGATCACGTTTACGTTTGTCATAACGGTAACAAGCGCGGAGCTTTCCTCTGCCCTTCCTATTACCCACGAAAGAAGATCACAGGCATAGACACCGGAAACGACAGCATCTGCGCCCTCACCCATAACGACCGGGGTAAATCCGCAAGCATCATATAATTGTTTAACAGTCAATTTATTTTTCTCCTAAAAGTTCTTTTTTCATAATAAACACGCAATCGTTGAGTTCGGAATTACCCATTGCAACGTCCTGCGCAAAGCAAGCGCAGCTCGGAGAGCCGCAGGATGCACAGTCAATTCCGGGAAGCTGCTCTTCAATTTCGTCAATTTTAAGCATTATCTCCATTGCGGTCTTAGGGTCGTCGGCAAGCTTTATTGCATTACTGCTTTCAAGCGGTTCATCGATCACAAAATCGCTTAATTTAAACTCGGAAAAATCATCCAGATGAGATACCGAAACAGGCTTATACTTACGTATCTTACGTACCTTTGTTATGGCAATATACGGATTTTCAATATTAAGACAGCCACCGACACAGCCTGAAAAACATGCATCAAGTTCAACAAAGTCTATATCATTGAGCTTGCCGTTTTCTATCTCATCAAGAATTTTTATGCAGTTTTCTATACCGTCCGCCGCAAGATAGCGAGGCACAAGAAGCGCAGTTGACTCACCGCCGGTATACGACCAGGAAAGTCCTGTAAGACCTGCCGCATGCTCCGACTCGGGCACCTCTATCTTTTTCATTGCGGGCAGAAGCGCAAGGTACACCTCCTGTGCAGAAAGTATACCGTCAACGTATCTCTCTTTAAGATCCGGATGACTGAGTGCCGTCACCTTTGCAGGACACGGGGAAATAAAGAACACGCCTATCTCTTCAGGCTTAAGCCCTGTTTTATCTGCAGCGCGCTTTCTTGCAATTTTTGCCGCAACGTCAACAGGCGCCATAACCGTATGCATATTCGGAATAAGCTTGGGAAAACGAACCTGAACAAGACGTACGATGGCAGGACAGGCATTTGAAATTATCGGTTTTTTTGTATCG
>JAZPZR010000202.1:0-7123 GCA_045544795.1 Eubacteriales bacterium | reverse complement strand
TGTTAGAGGGTGCAAACTCTCTTACAAACTGTAAGGTTGCTAACCTCGAGCTTACAGGCTGGGCAAACATTGGTAGCGTTACAGGTTTTGTACACTATTCTAACGTAATTGACAAGTGCTCTGTAGATAACGTTACAATTACAAAGACACGTGTTGATGGTCATCCCTCAGTTGGTTATATAGCAGGTGGCTATAGCTACAACTCATCAAAGGCTATAACAATCACAAACAACACAGTAAAGAACGTAACACTCAACGGTACGGCTGTTGCTGTTGAAAGTGCAGATGCACTTTACGGTTCAGAGTACGGCGGTACAGTAGGTAAAAACTTTGTTTTGAGCGGCAACACAATCGACGGTACAAACAACGTAGCTTACCTTACAGGAATTTCAACTGCAGCTGCTCTTGCTGATGCAGTGAAAAACGGTGGTAACTACATTCTCACCGCAAACGTGAGTGCTGATGCTGATACAACTATGACAGTTCCCGCAGGCGTTGAAACAACACTTGACCTTAACGGTAAGACAATCGCAGGTGTTTCTGACGCAACAGGCTCTAATAGAAACCTTTTTGACGTAAGAGGTACTCTTACACTTAAAAACGGTACTGTAACTGTAGAGCATACAGGCACTAACATGGCTTGGGGAAATTCAACAAACGTTGTAAACATTACAGCAGGCGGTGTTCTTAACGTAAAAGACGCTACACTTAAAAACCTTGGCGGTTCAGACATGGCTTTTGCTGTTCATCTCAACAACTGGGGCGAGGTAACACTCAATGCTGACAACTCTGTATTTGAGAGTACATATGCAGCTATCCGTGTGTTCAACTCAGGTAATGATATGAATAACGTTAATATCACTAACTCAACAGTTAAGGGTAATAACATGTCATTCTGGGTACATAACTACACAATCGAAGATTTTGGCACACAGGATAAAGTTGATAAACAGGCAGCTCTTCTCAACTTCAACTTTATTGATGCTGAGGGCAACCTTGTAGCTGCTGCTAACAACGTATTCAATGGTAAAATCCGTTACGGCTTTACCAATGGTTTGGTTTATAACAACTAATAAATCGTTAAATACAAAAAACGTCTGCGAAAGCGGACGTTTTTTTGTGGGTAAAATTGTGGTTTGTCTTTGCCTCCCAAAAATTAAATAATAAATAAGAAATAAGAAAGAATAAAAATGGAAAGAATTGCAAATTTAAAATTTGCAATTCATTTTAATTTAAAACTCTTTTAAGAGTTTTCACCTTTTTTATTATTTCAAAATCACTCAAACGCACCACACCGTAGGGGTGTTTAAATTATAGTTTATCGGGACGTTTTATAATACACATCGTAGGGGGGGGGTTTACTCCCGCCGTGGTTTGTACAAATTTTGGCGGCGGCACCAAGGCACCGCCCTACAATATATCAATTTCATCTCCTCGATAAACCACAATTTTAACGGTTCTATTTCTTGACATATGCTTACGAATAACGGTATAATATTTATGCGTTACGGCGCATATTTTATATTTAAGGGGCGGTTTTAATGATAACAGTTAAAGAAACGGCGGAAAAGTGGGGGACGTCTGTAAGAAACGTGCAGGACCTCTGCAAGCGCGGGCGCATTGAGGGCGCACAGCGTATAGGGCGCGACTGGATGATACCCGCTGATGCATCAAAACCGTCCGATGCAAGAAAATCGGGTAAGGAGAACAAACCGCTTGTACGTAAATCTCCGTTTTTAATACTTACCGACCTTTATAACGTTGCGGGCGGTGCAGATACCTGCGCCGAGGCTATAACGCAAAGCCGTGAGGCGCGAAGGCTTTTTGAGGCGGAGCTTGCCTATATGCGCGGTGACATCGACTCGGTCTATCTGCACGCGCGGTATTTTCTTTCAAGCCACAGCGGTTTTTATGCGGTGATATCAGGCGGTATGCTTCTTGCGCTCTGTGCCATGTGGCGCGGTGATATTGAAATGTGGCACCTTGCAAAAAGACATATAAGCGAGGCACCCTGTAAAAAGCCATCCGACCACGATATTATCGCGCTGTCGCTTGCGGCAACCGACAGTATGATACGCAAAACAGACGAGTACCCCGATTGGTTCCGCGACGGCAGGCTTGACCGACTTCCGCCCGACGCGCTTCCCGCGGCATACGTCTACTATATAAAATATCTTATCGTTGAATCGTACGAGCGCGCGATAAAAAAGACAAGTGACGGCGAGGTACAGGGTCTTGGCTGGATGAGAACACTTCCCTTTTTTATCAACCCACTCATTTCGCAGGCAATCGCGGATAAAACTGTCGGTGTCGAAATATATCTGCGTATACTGTGCGCGGTCGTGCATCTGCAATGCGGTGAGGATAAAAATGCCGCCCGGCAGCTTGATATTGCGATAGAGCTTTGTCTTAAGGACGGTCTGTACACTCCCCTTGTTGAACATAAGCGTCAGCTCGGCGCTTTTCTTGACGAGCGTCTTACCCTTATATCTCCCGAAGCGGCGGCACGGGCGCGCGAGCTTCACAAATCACTCCATACAGGCTGGGTAAAGATATATAATACACTCAGTCAGAATCATATTGAGGAAACGCTTTCCGCACGTGAGTATGAAGTCGCACGTCTTGTGGCGTACGGCTGCAGCAACGCGGAAATAGTGAGGCGGCTTAGTATATCCACCCATACCGTCAGGGCGCTTGTAAATTCTATAAAGAATAAGACGGGTGCGTCCAGCCGTATCGAAATATGTGATTATATATAGCACTATGCGTCATAACGCAGTATTATATTATGCGTTACGGCGCATATTTTTGTGCTGTTTTTTAAAAAATCGCGCTTTTTATAGTCGTTTTTCGCTTTTTAAACGATTATTTCCCATAATTGAAAATAGTCAAAAACATCGCCATAAAAGGTGATGTTTTTTTATTTTATTTGGTGTATTCTATTTGCGTAAGAAATTCTTAAAGGAGTGATGCTTATGACAAAAAGCAATGCACCCCCGAAAGAAGGGGAACTCTACAGGGTATACGACATCGGCGGAAACGTATTTGAGGTATACTACGGCTACTACAGCGAAAGCGAGCGCGGAAGTGTTGAGCCGCTTCCCATATTCCCCGATTTTATCAAAAGTCCTGCTTATGCAGATGACGGCAGTCCGATCGTAACGCGAGTGCAATCGCCCTGCGAATACTACAGCCCGCATTATGATAATAAAGAGGACTGGTGCGGTGACTGTAAACACTATCTTGACGCAAACGAGGAGATATCCGTTTGCGTGTGCGAAAAAAGGAGAACAACATGAAAAGAACGCTAAGTATTATTCTGACGGTATGCATGCTGATAGGCCTTATGGGCACATTTGCATTTGCCGATTCGGTCGAGCAACCCACTTCTGTAACTATAACTTCCGGTGAATTTCTCGACATAATACAGAATGAAGTAAGGTATGAAGGAGCACATACCGGTAAAATAATTGTGACAGGTATGACCGATATCTACTCCATGGTCAGTGAGGCGGGTACGTATTATATCGACTTTTACGATTATTCATCACTTCCTGTCGGTAACTACTACGGACTGCAGGTATCAAAAGGCGCAACGGTATACGCGACCTTCCACGGTATAAACACGTTTGTATCCGATCTTGTTAACGGTCTCGGTGTTGTTGATAACTCGAAGCTGATAATTGACGTTGCTGAAAACAGCTCGGTTACTTTTGGTTCGAATGACGAATTATGCAATGCATTAAACGTAGGGGCGGGCTCGACCGTCGAAATGGCTGACGGCAGTGCCCTTCCCGAACCGAACGAGGACGGCGACGTCGTTATTTCAAACGGCACGCCCGCAAACGTAGAGTTTACATACGGGTACGTTGATGATTATACCTGCGCTGCAAAAGACGGCGACATCATTGTCAGTACACAGGATCATGCTTACAGCTATATAGCTAAAGAAGAGGGACACATCTCTTACTGTCAGAATTGCGAGCATGAATTTGCAGGACTTGAGGCACACGATCGTTATTACCTCCCTGTTGACGAAAACAGCTGTTTCGAATACTGTGCCAGCTGCGGAAACCAAAAAGATCCCACACCCCACGTAATGACAGATTACGTATATTACGACGAAGATCATTGCTTAAATCAGTGCTATAACTGTGGCTATAGTAATGTAGAAACAGGCCTTGTCCCGCATGACTATGCAACAACCGAACATGCCGCGACCGAAGGTGAGGCGGCATACAAGGTTACAGAATGTTTGCGTTGCGGAAGCTCTGAAAAGCAGTACAATGACGGCGACAATATCCGTTTTGTGCTTTACTCGGAAGAGAATTACGCATGGGAGGACTGCGGAATAGTCGTTCTCAAAAACGGCATACCTATCACAGTTGTTTCAAACCGTATAGGCGCTTATTATTTGATATACGAAATGCCCTTTGACGAGAGTGCGTCCTACCAGTTTTTATGGGTAGGCAGAAACACTGCCTCGTATGGCGAAGATTACAGTCCGGTTACCGATACCTTCAGCTTTGAAATTTACCTTCCCGGCTATGAAGACGTCTTCTATGCCGATTATAACGTAACAGAGAATCTGGAACTTGATCTTCTTTACTATTATAACATGGCTGACTACGATGAATATTTTGAAGCTTTGATAACCATCCCCGAAAGCCTTGAGTATTATACAAAGGAAAGCACCGACAAGCTTAAAGAGGTTGTCAAAAAAATGCGCTGGGGTATTGCAGATCAGGATAAGGTCGATGCAGTAACCGCTGAGATCAAAAGTGCGGTTGAAGGTCTTGTACCGACAGAAACTCCGCAATCGTTCGGACTTCTGCCTACAATAAACGATATCACCATAAAGGAAAAAGAGGGTGTAAAGGGCTACGAGGTAAACAGTGAGTTTTTCGCTTATGACGGCGAGTACGTTATTTTTGACCCCTACGGCTACACCGATATCAACGTAACCGTTGACGGTGTAAAGGCGGATATAGCTCTTGTTGAAACCTGGTTTGAATCAGAAAGCCCCATCGACATCATAAACGGTGCAGAGGTAACACTCACAGCTGTCGGCTCAAATATTATTTCTGCGAATCAGGACAGCTACGGCGCAGGCATTACGGTAGATAATACGTCAAAGCTTACGATCACAGATAAGAGCGAAGGACTTCTTGTTGTCGGAGATACCGACAGTGCGGCTATCGGCGGCGATGACGAAGACGGCTTGCGTGATGCAGGCGATATCACGGTAAACGGCGGTAACATAGTTGTACTTTCAGAAAGTGACGGTGCAGGCATCGGCGGCGGATACATGGGCGGCGTCGGAACTGTCACAATAAACGACGGTTTGATCTTTGCTGAGTGTATGTCAGACGACGGCTCGGGAATCGGCACGGGTGACGGCGGTATCGGCGGCGATATCATCATAAACGGCGGCAATATCACGGCTATCTCGCTTGATGACGACGGTGTCGGCATCGGCGGTGCTGACGGAGGCCATATTGATTCAATTACGATAAACGGCGGCAAGATCATTGTAGGCTCTGACGACGGCGCGGCTATCGGCGGCGGTGATTCGCCTGACAGCTTCGGCGGTAAGATAATCATTAACGGCGGTATATTGTTAGAGCATGATTTTAATTCTACGGGCAACCTTATCGGTAACGATGAAGATAACCTGAAAGGCGAGGGTGAAGACAACTTCGTTCAGATAAACGGCGGTAATATAATAGCTGACGGCAATATCACACCTACACCCAAGAATAAGCATAACAAGGAGCTTGAAAGATACGAGTTTGAGGTAGAAGAAGCGCTTTCTGACAAGGATATAGTCATCCTGCTTACAGACGGCACAGAAATCAAGGCTACCGCATACGGAAAGCTGGTAAGCATTTATATTCCCGTAGATACGACACTCGCGTCTGTTGTAGATGCAAAGCATGAGCACGTCTTCACAAATTACGTTTACAACAACGATGCAACCTGTACCGAGGACGGTACAAAGACTGCAAGATGCGATTTCTGCAGCGTAACGGATACAGTCAAGGCAGAAAACACCGCAACGGGTCACAAATTCACAAATTACGTTTACAACAACGATGCAACCTGCTGTGATGATGGCACAAAGACTGCAAAATGCGATTTCTGCAGCGCAACGGATACAGTCAAGGCAGAAAATACCGCAAAGGGCCATGACGACACCTCAAAGGTATTCTCTGACGTAAAGGAAAAGGGCTGGTACAGAAAAGCCATCGACTACAACTATACACATAACTTTATTGCAGGCGAGAGCAAGACCGAGTTTGGCGTAAACAACAAGGTTACCCGCGGAATGTTCATCACCATTCTTGCAAGAATGGCAGGTGTTGATACCTCGAAAGAGGCAAACAAGGCGGCAACCACCAAGTTTACCGACGTAAAAACAGGCAAGTACTACTCAGCGGCAATCAAGTGGGCGCTTGACAACAATATCGTTGCAGGCGTTACCGATACGGAATTCCGTCCCGATGCTCCCATCGAGCGTCAGCAGCTTTGCGTAATGCTTGTAAACTTTGCAAAGCATCAGAATATTGAGATCAAGGCATCAGAGGACGAGATAAGCTTTGCAGATGCAGGCAAAATTTCAAAATATGCAAAAGCAGCGGTAAAGACCTGCCAGACGGCAGATATAGTAAACGGCTATAACGATGACGGCAAGGTTGAATTCCGCGCAAGAAATACCGCGACAAGAGCAGAGGCGGCACAGATATTGTATAAGTTCCACAAGGACTTTGCATAAGTAAGTTTTTTAAAAAACTTACCTCTCTACAAAAATCGGCATCCGAAAGGATCCCGATTTTACAGAGTGTCAAAAAACTTTTTTAATTTGACACTCTGATGTGACTTTCAAAAAAGAGTGCAGATTTCGTGAACTCGCGCTCGTCGGTGTACAATGGTACGGTAGGGTAGTGAAGAAATCCCATGAAAATATTGATTTTCAGGGGACTTTTTATTTGCTGTTGCGGGAGGATAATATCCTCCCCTACTACCCTTCCGTCACGTCGAGGTAAAGCGCCTATTGTTCCGTGCCTCCTTTTTTTCGGCACTCCACTATGGCACTTACCTCTCCTTTTCCCCAAAAACGCTC
>JAZPZR010000201.1:0-6421 GCA_045544795.1 Eubacteriales bacterium | reverse complement strand
AGTATTAAGCACAGTAAGCCTGGTTGCGTATATAGTTTTTACAATTCTTCAAATAATCGAAAGTGGTAAAGTGAAAAAGAAACTAATGTAATACCATAAAAGCGAGGTGAAATTCACCTCGCTTTTACTATGTATATATTGATTTGCGTAAATTGAGTCCAGTCAAAACCCGCTAAAACACTGTGTTTATGTGGGTTTCAGACGGTTTGTCCTATTATAACGCATTCCTCGATTCTTCTAACAATTCCAGTTGCTTTTATACTTTGTTTTAATGTGAAATCTTAATTCATATTTTCAAGAGGGAAAGTTACTTGCCAATATCCTTCTGTCAAATTTTTGCAAGTAACAAAATAACCAAAAGCCGTGTAGTTTTTAATATCTTCAGGCGAAATATCATAGATGATCTCTTCATAACTTCCAACCTTTTTATCATCCCAAAAAGAGAAGTTACAGCTTTCCGCCCTGTTGCCGTCCTTGTCACACATTTCAATATAACCGTGATTATCATATGACGAAATATCCTCAAAATACAACTGCACGTGAAGTTTGCCGTCCACAAACCCAATATTGGTTACTGTAACACCGTCAACCGGAGAAAAAAGACCTCCGTCTACAGGAACTAAATACTTGAGATCAAAACGGCTTTCATAATCTAATTCTTTGCCTCCGCCGCCGCGGAAAGATTCGGGCGTTTGAGTTTCTTTTGCTTCAGTAACAGAATTTAAATCAAGCTCTGTCAGCTCGCCTTCAAATTCGCTTTTATTGCTAAGAATTTCTGTGAAGTAGAACGTAATCTTATCTCCGCCAATTTCTTGATCATTCCATTGACTGATATTTATTAGAAATGTGGCTATTCCGGTTTTTTCATCAAAAGAAACTCTATTACAAGAGGCAGAAGAATCAAAGGCACGATTGATATGATAACTATCAAATAGATCGGATGTTTCATCAATTCTGTTTTGGTCTGTTAAATCTTGCAATGAAATATATATAGCTGCTTCATTTTCATAAACCGCCGCAGAGAGAACTTTCATTCTGATTCCGTTATCCTCGCAAGATAATTGAACCGGTTTTAACATTTGTGCCAAAGACGGAGAAACACGATATACCATCAAATAAATCGGATCGACCGTTGCTGATAAAACAGGAACGGAAACGGTTATACATAATATGATTGCTGCAACCAGTGCAACCGCTCGCCTGAAAGATATTCTTTTTATTTTACCGGGAGTTACCTTTGCATTTCTGATTTTATTTTCATCAATCTCACCGATAGCATCAATTAGTTTATCAATTTTCAATTATAACACCTTCTTCTAATAATTTGGATCGTAGTTTCTTTCGAGTTCGGTGTAACATGGATTTTACTTTGCTATCACTAAACCCGAAATGAACTGAAATAGTAGAAATGCTGACAAAATACCAATATCGGCAAACAAAAATCTTTTGCTCATATTCGGGAAGCTCGTCTAAAAAACCGTTAATCACTTTTGCAAGCTCCTGATTTTCTAATTCTTCATCAATACTGGTGTTTGCAGGAATACAATCAGACAGTTCTTCATATGCGATGTCAATATTTCCGCCACCTCGTTTTTGTACCCGCTTTTCTCGCCATTTCTTTAAACTAACGAATCTCGTTACTTTACCAATAAAGGTTGATAGAATTGTCGGACGATGAGGCGGTATGCTGTTCCAAGCATTTAGATACGCATCATTAACGCTTTCTTCTGCATCCTCTGTATTGGAAAGAATGTTAAACGCAATCGAATAACAATACCGCCCGTACTTTGCAGCAGTTTCGGTAATTGCTTTTTCATCTCGCTCCCAATACAGATCAACTATGTATTTGTCTTCCACTATTTCACCTGCCTTTCGTTTTTCGTAAAGAGCCCTTTCACTATACTACCACCCAAATTTTAAAATTGGTTGCAATAATTTTTCAATTGTATTATAGCACACGACAAATACGGAGTGGTATTTCCACTCCGTATTCGTTTTCAATGGATTTTTTGTATTCCTCGTTCATATACTTGCACAGGCTGTTCCCGAAAACATCACTTGTCGCCGTCATGGTCTCTGGTAAAGTGAAAACTGTCAATACAAAGCTCAGTTCAGTTTTCCGCCGCTAAAAAAGGGGGTATGATTACTCATATTTATCGCGTCACTTTAAAAAAATAGTCGGTATTTCATTTAATTCTTATATCACGCACTATTGCCTCAGTTATGCCTGCTATATTATGGAAAATACAGAACAAACAATAAAATCGGAATAATTCACCTTGCTTTACTCAGACTATAAAAATGGAACGACACGCGTGTCGTTCCATTTTTTTATTCAAAGAGATAGTCACCGAATGCAATCGGGAAAGATGCCTGTACGCCGAGATCCTTCATCCATCCGCGCGTTTCAACCGTTTTCCATATGCCTGTGTCAAAGCCCTTACCCGCATTGTTATCCCACAGCCAGTCAGGTGCGTTATAAAGGCAAATTTTCGGCATTACGATTTCATAAAAATCCTTTTTCACACCGTTTTGCCCGTGATGGGCAAGCTGCACGATATCACAGCGCAGTTTTTCTTTACCGCATGCCTTAATAAGATCATTTCCGCCTGCAGTTTCGATATCTGCAAGAAACAGCACGTCACGCTCCGGAAAATGAGCAATAATTATAATCGAGCTATCGTTTATCTCATCGTAATTCAGATAATTATCGCAGTTGTTAAGTATTTCAAAAGACATGCCGCCGCATTCTATTATTTGTCCCGCTGTTGTATTTAACACGTTGAGCGAGTGCGCGTTTACCGCATTTAAAAAGTCGGCTACGTTCTGATAACCAATACCGCCGTCAGCAGTTTTAAACCAATCGAGAGGCGGGAAATTAAAATACAGCTCGTCAATTGTTATATCAAACGGCTTTACGTTTTCAAGCATCCACAAAAGAGCACCGTAATGGTCATTGTGTCCGTGTGTGATAAACCACTTGTCAACGTGCTTACCGTTTTGTGACAAAAGCTTATACAGATGCTCACCGTCACCGTCTTTCCTATTGCCGCCGTCTATCATAACGGTTTTACCGTCGGGAGTTTTTATAAGATAGGACATCATCTGCGTATGTGTACGGTTAGCAACCTGCAAAAGACTGCCTCCGCCAAGACCGAGATGCACTTTATTTGAAGGTGGGTTTGAGTACATATTTTCTCTCCTATTTATGCTTTTCAATTACGTTTTTCATAAAAGCAAACGCCGCATCGTACTGCGCACCGTAGCTTTCATCCGTCTGCATTTTTTTCTCATCACAAGTCCGTATACAGAAATAGTAGCTTGCTTCACCGTTTTTCATGCCTTTGACAGAATCGAGCATGCCTGAAGCCGTTGCATCAAACTTATCACCTGACAGATACTGCGACTGACCGAGTTCTGAAAGGTCCATTAAAAAGCCGCCCGCCTTAAGCTCATTATAGTTTTGCTCATCACATAAAAACAAAACGTTTTTTCCCGCGGCAAGATTGGCAGAGCGCGCAGCACCTGCGCTTTGCATTTCCTTTAGCGACGTACCGTAGCTTATGGTGATGACCTGTGTGTTTGCCTTGCCGTCACCGTTCACGTCTGTAGCGTAATTGTCAAAAAGAGGGTCGAGCTGTCTGTTTATATCCACAAATCCGTGAGTCATATACAAAACGTTCACGTCATATTTCCCGCGCTTTGCACAGCTGCCGATTGCAATTGCCAGAACAACAAGCGCCAGAATACCGCCCAATATATAATATTTGTAATAATACCATATGTTTTCAAGCTTTGAAGACATTGTTCAACATACTCCTTTTAGTGTCAAGATATTGCTGTAAAGTATTTTTCCTTTCCACACTTAAGGGTGGTGTATTTTCAAGCGGATTGACAAGTCCAAGACTGTCGTACTTAAAAAAGCCCATTGTGTGAAAGGCAAGAAGCTCATACTTCTCTATTATTTCATTATAGGGTGCCGACAGTTCTGCAAGACTGTCTATAAACGCCTCGTTATCATTAAGTCCCGGCACTATAACGGTACGAAGCCATATAGTTTTACTTATACTTTTAAAATAATCAAGATAAGACAAAACTGTAGGCAGGTCACCGCGGGTAAATTTTTTATAGCTTTCACAGTCTGCAAACTTTAAATCAACAATTACAAGTTCTGCTCTTTTTAAAAGTTCTTTTATACCGTCGGTCAGCGGTATACTGCAGGCAGTATCAACGGTATATCCGATGTTTTCTTTATCAAGAAGGTCGGCAAGTAAAACAAGCTCACCTGCCTGCATAAGCGGTTCACCGCCCGAAAAGGTAACACCGCCCCCGCCTGCTTTAAAATAAGGCTTATATCGTTTTATTTTATTAAAAAGCTCTTCAGGTGTCTTATCCTCACACCCTGCAACCGTCCATGTATCAGGATTGTGACAGTAAACACAGCGAAGCGGACAACCGCCAAGAAACAGCGCATAGCGTATCCCCTTACCGTCAAGCGCGGCAAGCGACTCGAAAGAATGAATCTTCATACGTTACATGCTTTCATGGAAGGTTCTTGCAATTACCTCAAGCTGTTTATCCTTTGAAAGCTTATGGAAGTTGACGGCATAGCCTGAAACGCGGATAGTAAGGTTAGGATAAAGGCTCGGATCGTTCATAGCATCAATGAGCTTTTGTCTGTCAAAGACGTTTACGTTAAGATGCTGTGCACCCTGTGCAAAGTAGCCGTCAATAATTGCAGAAAGTTTATTCACGCGGTCATCAAGGTCTGTGCCGAGTGTTGAAGGCGTGATCGAGAACGTGTTTGAAACACCGTCACGGCAACAGTCGTAGCAAAGTTTTGCAACAGAGTTGAGTGATGCAAGCGCACCCTCTTTATCTCTGCCGTGCATGGGGTTAGCGCCCGGTGCAAACGGCTCGCCTGCGCGTCTGCCATCGGGAGTGTTACCTGTTTTTCTGCCGTAAACCACGTTGGACGTGATGGTAAGAACAGAAAGTGTATGCTTTGCATTTCTGTAGCAGGGTGTTTTACAAAGCTCGGCATAAAAGTATTCCACTATCCACTTTGCAATAGAGTCAACACGGTCATCGTCATTACCGTATTTGGGGAAATCGCCCTCTGTCACAAAGTCTGTGATAAGTCCGTTTTCGTTTTTAACGGGCGTTACACTTGCGTATTTAATTGCGCTGAGCGAGTCTGCAAGCACCGAAAGACCGCTGATGCCAAATGCCATAAGACGCTCAGGCTCGGTATCGTGAAAGCCCATGATAAGACGCTCATACGCATATTTATCATGCATAAAATGGATAACGTTCATGGTGTTTACGTAAAGACGTGCCATCCAGGACATATACACCTTAAGAGACTCCATCACCTTATCGTAATCAAGAGGCTTATCCGCATCAAAGACCTCACCCTCAGGTGCGACCTGATCAAAATAGATCTCATCACGTCCGCCGTTAAGCGACATCAAAAGTACCTTTGCAAGATTGCAACGCGCACCGAAAAACTGCATCTGCTTGCCCATTTTCATAGCGGAAACACAGCATGCAATAGCATAATCATCACCGTAAAGCGGGCGCATTACGTCATCGTTTTCATACTGGATCGCATCAGTTTCAATAGATACCTTTGAGCAGAATTTTTTAAAGCCGTCAGGCATTTTCTCCGACCATAAGACCGTAATATTAGGTTCGGCAGACGGGCCGAGGTTATAAAGAGTGTTGAGCATACGGAAAGACGATTTTGTAACGAGCGTTCTTCCGTCCTCACCCATACCGCCTTCAGAAACGGTCACCCACACGGGATCGCCCGCAAAGAGATCGTTATATTCAGGTGTACGAAGATGGCGGATAAGGCGAAGTTTGATAACAAGGTCATCAATAAGCTCCTGTACCCCCTCTTCCGTAATGGTGCCCTCTTTAAGATCGCGCTCAAAATATATATCAAGGAAGGTAGTTATTCTGCCGATACTGTTAGCCGCGCCGTTTTGCTCCTTCTGTCCGCCGAGGTATGCAAAATACAGCCATTGCACCGCCTCATACGAATTCTCTGCCGGACGGGTAATATCACAGCCGTACTGCGATGCCATTTCAACAAGCTGACCCATAAAGTCAAGCTGACGGTTGACGTCCTCAAGTGTACGGATAGTTTCATCATTCATATCACGCTCACCGAGCTTTACACGGTCAGCCTTTTTCTCTTCAATAAGTCTGTCCATACCGTAAAGGGCAAGACGGCGGTAGTCACCGATAAGTCTGCCTCTGCTGTACGCATCGGGAAGACCTGTAAGAATACCTGCGTGGCGCGCCTTTCTCATAGTGTCGGTATAAGCGCGGAAAACACCTGTGTTATGAGTTGTTCTGTAATTAAACTCCTCTCTTACACTGTCACCGATATCATAGCCGTATGCCTTACACG
>JAZPZR010000200.1:0-2516 GCA_045544795.1 Eubacteriales bacterium | reverse complement strand
TTCCTTTTCTTCACGGTCTGTGCCTTTTTTGGCAGTCTCAAAAAAAGGAACTGTATTCTACAGTTCCTTTTTTGATTGTCTGTAAAGCTCTAAAAGCTCTTTTTTGGAGCATACGCACAGTTTCGAGTAAATATTCTTATTATGGAATTTGAGCGTATTTTCGGTGATACACAGTTTTGACATTATTTCCTTTGTAGGAATTCTCGCAAGGTGCGCCTCGTAAATAACTGTCTCCGTCTTTGTAAGAGTTTCAACACCCTTCAAAAACGCTTCTATTCTCTCCTTACTGAAGGAGTACGCCGCGACAGGCTCAGTCTCCTGCGCTTTCATGCGCTCCGCCTGCTCGATAATATCCCTCAGCCTTTGATTTTCATTTAAAATAAAGTGAATACCGAGCAAAAACAGTTCGCTTATAATATAGGAAACAGAAAGCATTTCAAAGCGGATATCAACGAGCTGTTCAATAAACCATACGCCGATGTTTACAAAGACCGCAATGGTAAGTATGACCGCATTTGAGACATTGTACAGCGTTCTTTTTACAAAAGCACGGACGACAAGCACTACCATCGTACCGAAATAGCCGAGCAGATACACAAGGTAAAGCGGGTGAAGCGGTCCGTAGACCTTGACAAGCGTCGATACGCCGTTTACCACCTCAAATGACACTTCTTTATAATAAATATCAAGTATGCCGGGCGTTGCGGTTATTAAAAACATAACGCCGCTCAGCGCGAGCAGAATGCACCACTGCAGTTTATTATATTTTATATCGGTAACGTCAAGCAGGATCATCAGCATTGACAGCGGTAAAAATACCGAGCCGAGATATGAGATGGCATTTGACACAAGCGCAAAGGTAAGCGAGTTTGAAACCGACAGTAAAAAGTAGCCGGTGTTTACGACCGCAATCGAGCAGAACAGCAAAATGTACCACGCGTTTTTTTTGCGCACCGAGGTGAAATACACCGCGATCATTACAAGCGCAAGCACCGCCATTGCGGCATATATGAGAGTAAGGCTTGCCGTTTTACTGCCCACCGCGCTGCAGCCCGAAAGGATAAGTATTAAAAAAAGTAAAAACGGTATGCCCGTATACGTTTTTTTCATAATTCACCTAAATCCCACCCGTTTTCCCACACTTTTTTTATAAAAAAGAGCAAAAACTATACTAATTTTTTAAGTTCGGGTGGTGTAATCCGTCAAAACATATAATAGAATCAAATTAACAAAGTAATCTTTGTGATATTATACTACATTAAATTAATTCAGTCAAGTAATAAAGGAGGTAACACACATGTCAATATTCGACAAATTAAAGCAGACAGCAACGGCATCGGCGCCTAAAACGTCCTTCGGGTGTAAAAAAGAGGTATTTACCTTTAATGCTCTTCCCGAAAGTCTTTCACAGCTTCAGGCGCTTCCCGAAGCAACACTTGACGATCCCTTCAAGACGGCGGCGCTCACGGTGTGCGCTCTGTGTGTGTATGCCGCAGACAAAAACATCGGCATCGAGATGCTCAATTTCCTCAAAGGCCCCCGTCCTCTTTCACCGATGGAAATAAGCTTTCTTGACGACCGCTTCCGTGACGGACAGTATTTCATTCCCTTTTCTTATTTCAAGGGTGCAACGCCTGAAAACGACTATACTCCCGCACAGCCGTATACTCTTGAGATAGAGAGCAACGTAACGTCCGACGCAAACGAGGGGTACATGAAATTGCTTCTCACAAGCGGCGGCGCAGACTCGCAAAGAAACGTAACTCTTCGCATGCGCGGTGACGGCAAATGGTTTTTGTGGGAGCAGTTTTTGCTGGTAGGCGTAAAAACACCTAAATCGCAGGATCCGTGGGCATAATGAGAAAAACAGTAAGATTGGCGGCGTGCATTATGTGTATATCGGTCATACTTTCGTTGTTCGGTTGCGGTAAAAATGATAAGCATATTCTCGACGGACCGGGAATGGTAAACGTTGCGGAAGCTTGATATTTCAAGGTCTGACAGCTACGCGCAGTATAATTTTTCGTTTACACTTGAAGAGAGCGATTTTTCCTTTTTCGTATCGGGCGAATGTCGGGACGAAAACGGCACGGTCTATAATCTTGAGTCGGGTGTTTGCGAGCTTTCGCATGAGGATTATGAATACTTCAGGTATTTAAAGCTTGACTCTCTGTCTGACGTTAAAAAAGCGGAAGAGTCCGAAGAAATAATACTTGATGCGCCCCAATACAGCATGACACTCTTCTACTCTGACGGTGTCACGCACGAAAAAGCAATAGATACGGATTTAACGTTAAATTTCTACGACCGATTACTGCCGTATTTTGTAAAGCACGGCACAGAGGTCGAATACTAATATAAGAAAGGACAATTACTATGGGACTTATTAAAGCAGGACTTGGCGCTGTAGGCGGTGTGCTTGCAGACCAATGGAGAGAATTTTTCGTTTGCGAATCACTTGCAAACGACGTACTTATGGTAAAGGGCGAAAAGCGCACAAGCGGACGCTCGTCAAA
>JAZPZR010000199.1:0-3029 GCA_045544795.1 Eubacteriales bacterium | reverse complement strand
CCATGAAAATATTGATTTTCATGGGATCTTTTATTTGCTGTTGCGGGAGGATAATATCCTCCCCTACTACCCCTCCGTCTTTTGCCGCACGGCAAAATCCACCTCCCCTGACAAGTGGAGGCAAGGGTGTAATCCTTTTCTTCACGGTCTGTGCCTTTTTTGACAGTCTCAAAAAACCGAGGTGAAATTCACCTCGGTTTTGTTATTTTATCATCCCCGTAAACTAACGGCAACGAGTGTGTATCACTCTTTGGGGGAATTTATGAATCTGCAGTTTTTTCTGAATTGAGTAGGGGACATTCCCGTGGTTTGTTTAAAGATCTTATAAAAGAACTTGACGTCGTTTATTCCCACTGCCTGTGCCACGTCGGATATGAGCATGTCGGTCTGCTCCAACAATTTGCATGCGTTTTCGATGCGTACCTTTTGCAGATACTTGTAAAACTGCATGTTAGTGCTCTTTGAAAACTGTGATGACAGATAGTTGGTAGAATATCCTACCTCGTTTGATACATCAATAAGCCGCAGCTTTTCGTTATACCGCTCGTTTATTATTTTGATCATTTTTAAAATAACGTCGTTGTATGCAGGGCTTTGTTCGATATGGTCAGCCTTGCGTATTGTTTTGATTATTATCTGAAAAAGCTGTGAATAGATGGCTTCAAGATAACCGTACTGCTTTTTTTCCTGCTCGCTTATAATACTCTCTATCAGCTGCAAAACCGTTCCGTCTTCGTCGTGGAAGGTTTTGTTTGTAACGTTTTCAGAGAGCGTATTTTTTGTAAATTTAAAATGCGTACTGTCTAATACGTCCTGAAATCCGGATTTATTCAGCAGTGAAAAATCCATAAACACAGGGTAGAATAATACGTTGAATTTACGCACGGGCTCGTCGGAAATACGCGTCAGCGAATGTCTGGTGCCCGTTTCCAGAATAAAATAATCACCCGCCTCAAGAATATCCGTGCGCCCGTCAACGCAGTGCTCCAATCGTCCCTGAAGCAGATAGGTCAGCTCAATAAATTGATGGGCGTGCGGGTCGGAGTAGGTAAAGAAATGACAGTATGCAAAAAAGTTAGTGTTTTTTAATCCCTCGAAGTGCCGGTTTTCGTATTTATTTATGTTTTCCATAAGATATACCTACAAATTGATTAAGAAATCATGTTATTTCTATCATATCATATATGCTATAGTGAAGTCAACAGGGTATATGTTTGAAAATACGTCTGAATAATTTTAGGAGGAAAAACATGAAAACAAAGCAATTTTTGTATCGGTTCCTTTCGTTTGTTATGATAGGAACACTTGTTTTCGGATTGATTCCGATAACAGCAGCGGCGGAAAGCGCCGAAACCGATAAGATGTTTCTGTTGCAGGAGAATTTTGATTCGTATGGCGACGTAACGCTTACAAGCGGAAGCAACGCTTCTACAGGAATCTATTTTCAGCAAAATGCAACAACTACAACGGCATATATCAAGGACGGCAGGTTGCATTTAGACGGAAGCACCGCTAAATCAGCCTATGACACACTTTATTTCGAAGAGGGTCTGAATTGGACAGACTATACGGTCGAAGCGGACATGTGTGTTACAGAAAGCACCGGTTGGACCGGTCTTTTATACCGCGTTGTCAACGGAAAGACTGCGCAGAAGGCGGGTATAAATTTTACAAACCAAAACAAAGCTACGCTTAACGGCTTTACTGACGGTGCATGGGTAAACGACGTTTCGGGTGTAAACAAGAATATTATAGCGACCGATTCGCCTTCGCTCAATGAAACGTTCCGTATAAAAGTTATCGCAAACGGCAACTCGTCAGAGTTTTGGACCGCAAGATATGATTCGGACGGCAACCTTGGTGAATATACAAAGCAGATGGCAATTTCAAACATTCCCGATACTCACCTTTCGGGTTCTGTCGGTATGATGCTTTGCAACGGAGCGAAAAGCGCAGTGTGGATGGATAACGTTACAGTATACTGTGAGCGCCCGCTGGATGAGCCTGAAGAAAAAGAGCCGACAATTCTGTATCAGGAGAATTTTGATTCGTATACGGGAAAAACAAATTTCAGCAACGGTGTTAATTACAGCGAAGCGGGAAACGGTTGGATATACGGTAAAAACACAACCGACGGATACGCTTACGTTGAAAACGGAAAGCTTCACTTTTCCGGCGGAAAATATGACGTTCTGTACCGTGACGGCGGACAGACGTGGGGAAATTATACGGTAGAAGCGGATATCAGTTACGGCGCTAACGCGCAGGATAAAAGCTACATCGGTCTTATGTTCAACGTTCACTCTGCCACAAAATTCCAGAAGGGCTCTGTTGCCTTCAGCACACAACGGGCCTCCCTTAACGGTTATGACAGCGGATGGACAAACAACGATACCACTAACAAGATCGACTGTGCCGATTGCGGTATTAACAACTTTTCAAAAGACACCCATTACCGTCTTAAGATCTCGGTGTTCAACAGTACGGCTGTAATGTACTATGCGGAGTATACAGGCGGTGTACTCGGCGATTGGATAAAGGCTATAGAGATAGACAATATACCCAAAGATGCACAGACAGGCTCAATAGGCTTTATGACAAGCACAAGCGGTATAATTGCCGACGTCGTTATTGACAATATATTGGTTTATACAAACAGCGATATCAGTTTTTCCGAGGATTTTGATTCATATGGCGACGTAACGCTTGCAAGCGGAAGCAATGCCTCTACAGGAATCTATTTTCAGCAGAATACAACAAATACCTCGGCATATATCAAGGACGGCAGACTTTATCTTGATGCCAGCACCGCTAATTCGGACTATGACACGCTCCATTTTGAAACAGGTCTGAATTGGACAGACTATACGGTCGAAGCTGACTACTGTATTAAAACAAGCACAGGCTGGCAAGGTCTTTTGTACCGTGCTGTCAGCGGAACGTCTGCACAGAAGGCAGGTATTGCTATTTCTAATAAAAATAAGGTGTCCCTTAACGGCTTTACGGCAAAGGGCAGCTGGGCAAATGAC
>JAZPZR010000198.1:0-6657 GCA_045544795.1 Eubacteriales bacterium | reverse complement strand
TAACCGACATTCAAATTCACAGTAACTGAATCATATCGGTTTGAAACAGCAAGAGACCCTGTCATTGCCCAAGTGTTCTTAAGGACACTTGGGCAGTTTTATTCGCCTTACGGCGAGTGCTATTGCTACGCAGTGATATTTGGACAAAAGTCCAAGTGATATTGCCTTCGGCAGTTTATGGCGAATAAAATATCACTGAAATCGTAAGATTTCAATACCACTTCCCCAAAGGGAAATATCACTCTGTGCGAAAAGCACAGAATATCACTATATAAAAAGTACTACCCGAAAAAGAGTTTTGTTTTCTCTTCTTCGGGTAGTTTTTTGTCTTATACTGTTACAAGCAGGGAATTTGTGTGCCAAATTCCGTTTTTATTAAAGGTAACTGTCCTTAGGGAACCTGTCATTCGACAAGGTCTTTTTTACTTAATCCGTCTCAACGTCAGACGGATTGGACTGAGGGCTGTAAAAATCAACAATTATTCAGGATTTCGTTTTGCAAAGCGTGTAACAGAGATGAAGCATCGGCATATCCAACCATTTCTGCAATTTGAGAAGCGCCCATCCCCGACTCCTTAAGACATCGCGCTGTGCGTAATCTGATATTTTTTATATATGCCCGCGGTGTAATTCCGACAATTCTGCGAAAATGCCGTATAAAACCGTCAGGGCTCATACAGCATTTTAACGCAAGATCTTTCACCGTCACTTTATTTTGCATTTCACTGTGTATAATTTCAAGTGACTTGATAACAATTCCATCAGATATCCTTTTAATATTATTATCCTTTGCTATCTGATCAACCAAATAAACGACACTCATTTTGCAAAGTTCAAAAAAGCCGGGGTCGTCACGCAAAGAAGACAGATCACAATGCTTACTCATTAAACTTCCCGAAGTAAAAACAGACAAAGCAGATGTAATCTTTGTACTCTCTTTAACCTCAATATGAATTATATCATTGGTAATAAACGGCGGTATCAACTCGAAATCAATATACGTATGTACAACGGGTTCATCTTCATCACAAAAAGGAGTAAAGTCTGCAGTGTATGAGATAAAATAGAGATGGTTTGGCAAAAACTGATGCTTTTCTCCGTTATGCCAATATCCGCCTCTTCCCGAATGAATAAAATACAGTCGATTAATACCAATATAATCGGAACAGTGCCACAATTTTGACGGAGCAGTACTTGTTCCGTAGCAAATGATACGACCTATTGCTTCCATTTTTCCTCCAAGTCGATTATTGACAATATCATGTCTGATGCTGACATTGATATTTTTTCCCAAAAAGATATAATAATCCTAAAGTTCATTTTTAACTTTAACAAAAAAACGAAATAATGTCAACACAGGAGGTCATTGTGGTTACACTTGAAGAAAACCGAAAATGGTTTAAAGAAGCAAAAATGGGATTGATGATCCATTGGGGATTATACAGCATCATTGGCGGCGAATGGAAAGGACAAAGGATAAAAACTATCGGAGAATGGGCAATGCACCGCTTTGAAATCAGCAATAATGAATACGAAAATCTTGCAAAGGTTTTCAATCCGATTTATTTTAATGCAGAGGAGTGGGTGCGTCTTTGCAAAGACGCCGGTATGCAGTATATCGTTGTCACAAGTAAGCATCACGACGGATTTTGTCTTTTTAAATCAGACGTCGATAACTACAACTCTGTCGACGGTTCCCCTTTTGGCAGAGACATAATCGCAGAGATTGCCGCAGCATGTAAAAAGCACGGTCTTAAGCTGGGTCTGTATTATTCCCAAAGTCTTGATTGGCACGAAAAGCATGGAGCCGGATATACGAAAATGATCTATCACGAGGGAAGAGAAGTTCCGTGTTATTGGGGAAACACATGGGATTACCCAAATAGCAAAGAAAAAGACTACAGATATTGTTTCGAGAATAAAATAAAACCGCAGCTTAAAGAAATACTTACAAAATACGGTGATATATGCCTTATTTGGTTTGATACACCGATGGCAGAGCAAACGACAGCACAGTCACAAGAGCTTTATGATATGGTACGAAAATATCAGCCGGGCTGTCTTGTCAATACAAGGATTGGGAACGGATTAGGTGATTATATTTCATGCGGAGACAATAAGCTTCCCGAAAAACATACAGAAGCACTAATGGAATCACCTGTTACGCTCAACAAAACCTGGGGTTACAAAAGCTTTGATAATGACTGGAAGTCAGCCGACAGAGTTTATGAAATTTTACAAAAATGCAACAGTTGCGGAGCAAATCTTCTTCTGAATGTAGGTCCTGATCACCTTGGCAGAATTCCCGCTCCTGCAGTTGACATTTTGAAAGAATTAGGCAAGAAAATCAATAAGTAACATAAAAGACGGTTGCAAATGCATATATGCAACCGTCTTTTAAAATCTATTCTTTCCATATAAATTTTCTGTTTACTGACTCACCGCCGTCAACAACTATGCTCTGTCCTGTGCAAAAAGTATTTGTTACGGTAAGAAAATATGCCCACTCGGCAATTTCTTCGGGTGTCGCCCATTTTTTCAGCGGTGTTTCATCCATGATCTGTTTCCACAGACTTTCATCGTTTATAACGCACTGATTCAGCGGAGTAAGTACGCCGCCCGGATCAAGACTGTTGCAGGTCGCACCGAAAGCAGCAACCCTCATGGCTACGTTTTTTGTATAAGCAATAACACCACCCTTGCTTGCAGCGTATTCAGGAAATTCAGAGCCCGTATGACCGCTGGCGGATCCTATATTAAGTATTGAACGAATATTATCCTGAACACCGTATTTCTCTGTTATTGCAATCAAAGCTTTAAGGTTTGTATCGATATCCTGCTCATTCTGCGTTCCTGCATTATTTATAAGAATATTTACTCCATCCAATTCGGGCAAATTGTCACAGTCGCGTATATCAAGCTTATAATGACTGTATTTTTCGTTTACAATACCTGAATGTTGGCGGTCAAACCCTATAACCTCATGACCGTTTTCTAAAAACAATTCCGCAATTGCTTTACCGATTCCCTGCGACGTACCTGTTATAAGTATTTTCATAGTTATTTTTCCTCCGAAATATAATCAAGGTATTCCCACCCGATATTTATTTTTTTCCACTTATTTACGATCCGAAAACCTATAGGTGAAAAAACAATTTCCATAATCAGTTCGGCAATTGCACCCGTAAGCGCACATGTGACACATTGAATAACCGTCCAACAAAAGCCGTCCCAAAAAATCGGTGCAAAAATAACAAATACTATTACCGAAAAAATAAGATTATCCATAAACTGACCGATAAAAGTGGAAATATACGTTTGTGAAGCGTACGCAAGCTTTCCGTCAGGATTGTTTTTAAATGCCTTCCCTATCATCCAATTGAGAAAATTATTTATAAAAGCAGAGGCGAGAAATGCAATTGTGCTTCCAAGCAAAATAAACCATGACCCACCGAGAATTTTGTTAAGCGCAGTATAATCATTTGCATTTGAAGGAATAACACTTACTATATAAAATATAAAACATGTCAGCAAGTTGATTGACGATGCTAACAGCGCTATTTTATTCGATGCCTTCGGACCGAAGTATTTTGTAATTATATCCATACACATAAATGACAGCCACGATATCAGAATACCGCCGTCGAGCGCAATCCAGTTTGTCTGCACAAGAGTTTTATTAGCAAGCAGATTCATGCAAATAACACTAACGACAAATAAAGAGACGACCGTTGCAGGAATAGACCTCAGCAAAATTGCGGTTTCTTCTCTTTCTTTTTTAAGCCAATCAAAAAACATTTAAATTCCTTTCAAATAAAAAACTCTGCAAAACGCAGAGTCGCCTTAAATTAAAAAAGCAGTCCTGGTTTTGTTTTACGACAGGATGGTACAAGCGAACTGTCGACATATTGCCTTATGATTATACATCGGATTTATTCAAACTTCAATATTAAAGCAAAATATTTTTTTGCAGTTAATCTATTGCTAAATCAAAGAGATAATGATAAGATTTTATAAACAAGGCATTGCCTGATAATAAAATAGGAGTGACAATATGAAAAAAACATTTATATGCCTGTCTGTAATTTTGATTTTACTGTTTTCGTGCAGTTGTGCACAAAAAAACAATATGACAGACAATCTCTATGATTTTACTTTTGTGTTTGATGATGAAACCTATACTCTGCCTGAAAGCATTACTGCTTTTACCGATAACGGTTGGTCTTTTCCCGATGATTTTGACAGTTTTGACTATACCGTTAAATACGGAAATTTAAAATCCACCTACCTCTCTAAAGGGGACAATTGGTTTAATATTGAGATCTTTAACTATGAAAAAGAAGACAAAGCCCTCAAGGACTGCCCTATAGGAAGGGTGACGTACGATTTTTCCGGCGATATTAAGGTTACGACCGCAGACGGATATGAACTGAACGACAAAACACTCGACGATATCAAAAATAAATACGGCGAGCCGTTTTCAGAGGCTAAATACGGTAACTATATTGAAGTCATATACGACAAAAACCCCGAAAAAAGTACTTACGACAGATACACCTTCAGATTTGATTTATCAACTGAAGAAATAGAATACATTGACATTAACTATTTCGCCTAGGAGAACGATAATGTTTAAACTTTTAACAGATGACAGCAAATTGATTTTTGCGGCAAACGAAGCAATAAAAGAACTTGCTGACAGTAAAAAACTTTGCGGTGAATACGCAGTAGAAAAAATCGAAAACGGTCTTTACGTCAAAAAATCCGAAAATGAAAATAAAATCGGTTACAGTGACATTAGGTCTCTTATGCGTGCTATCAGTATAATATCACAGCACAGTAATGAAAAAGAGTTTTTTATTAAAGAAACACCGAAATACAATTTACTCGGCGCAATGCCTGACGCCTCAAGAAATGCTGTACCAAAAATAGATACGTTAAAAAAGTTTTGCAGGATCCTTGCGCTTGAAGGCTACAACGCATTACTGCTTTATACAGAGGATACCTACGAAATTAAAAACAGACCTTACTTTGGACACTTAAGAGGGCGCTATACACAGCAAGAGTTAAAAGAACTTGACGACTATGCTTTTTCAATTGGTATTGAAGTTATACCCGCAATACAGACGCTTGCCCACCTCAACGGAATGTTCGAATGGCCTGCTTTTTACGAGCTTCAGGATTGCAACGATATAATGGAAGTCGGAAGCGAAAAAGTATACGCTATGATAGACGATATGCTTTCTGCCGTCAAAAGTACATTCCGAACAAATAAAATCAATATCGGACTTGACGAGGCAAGAATGCTCGGTAGCGGCAGATATCTTGAAAATAACGGCTATAAAGAGCGTTATATGATAATGAGTGATCACCTTAAGCGTGTCAAAGAACTTTGCATGAAACACGGTTATCAGCCGAGAATGTGGAGTGACATGTTTTTCCGTATGCTCAATCGCGGTGTATACAAAGTAAAGGGTACTCAGATTCCTAAAGAAGTAGCGGATTCTGTACCGCCTGAGCTTATACTTGTTTATTGGGATTACGTTCAGCCCAACGTCGAAAACTATGACGAAATGTTCAGACAGCATACCGCTTTTAAGAATTCAATTGCATTCGCAGGCGGAGATTCAAGCTGGTACGGTCTTGTTCCTCTTAACGTGCTCGGTAAGCGATGCGCCATGTCTGCCACAGAAAGTATAAAGAACAACGGAACAGACGAGGTGTACGTAACAATGTGGGGTGATGACGGAGCATCCTGCTCACTCTTTACAACGCTTCATTCATTATTTATTTATGGCGAAGCATGTTGGTCAGACCACGAAAAGCGCGAAGAAAATGCAATTGCCCGTCTGAAAGCCTGTGCAGGTGTTGATGAAAAATTACTGTTAGACATCGGCAGAGTAAACGACGTTCCCTCAAGAACGAAATTTGGAAAAAAAGACGTCAATCCTACAAAATATATGTTTTATAACAATATTCTGACAGGTAAGTTTGACGCAAACGTACCCGACGGTACAAACAGTCACATGAAAGCCATTTCCGCTACACTTAAAGCCCATGATAAAAACGAATATTCATATGCTGTTGAAACAATAATGGCGTTGTGTGACGTACTTGCCATAAAAGCAGAGCTCGGCAAAAAAATATACAAAGCATATCATGATAACGATAAAGCTGAAATGCTGAATATTTGTGAAAAAAATATTCCCGACGCTATTTCTCTCGCTTACGAATTTAAAGAAAAATTATTCTATCAATGGAATAAAGAAAACAAAAGTTTTGGATTTGACGTACTTGATATGCGCATAGGCGGTATGATCTCGCAAACAGAAACCGCCAAAAAGCGTTTACTTGAATGGGTAAATAACGGTACCGAGATTGACGAACTGAACGAGCCGCGTCTTCCCTACCACGTCACCACCGATAAATGCGACGGAGATATAATTCAATTAAACCGTTGGGAACGCATGGCGGGACAGAATATTTCAAACATGTTCGGCTACGCTTAATAAGGAGATAATATATGGATTTTCTTTCAATTGCTAAAAATCGCCAATCTTGCAGAAAATATGATCCTTCCAAAGATGTAGAACAAGAAAAAATCGACTCGATACTTGAGGCGGCAAGGCTTGCTCCGTCTGCATGTAACAGTCAGCC
>JAZPZR010000197.1:0-3738 GCA_045544795.1 Eubacteriales bacterium | reverse complement strand
CCTGCAATATTTAAAAAGAGAATTAAGGAGACGCTTTATTCTCTTCGCGCTTTTCCTATAGGCGGATATGTTCAGATGGACGGTGAAGACGGTGGCGGTACCGATGAGAATTCTTTTAATAATAAAAAGTACTGGCAACGGTTTTTAATTCTTTTTGCAGGTGCCGCGCTTAACATTATTTTAGGCTTTGTACTAATTTGTATTATCAATTATTTTACTGCGAAGCTTCCTACCACCGTTATTGCACTTTTTGACGACGGTGCATCTTCACAGCAAAGCGGTTTACAGGTTAATGATAAAATTATTGAAATCGACGGATACGGAATCAACAGTTTTTATGATATGTCCTATGCAATGTCAACAAAAGGTATAGAGCCGCTTTCTGTCACGGTCTTGCGTGACGGTAAAGAGGTTACTGTTGAAAATGTTTCATTTAAAGTTGCTCACGACGATACGATCGGTGATTATTTCGATTTGGATTTTAAGGTGTATCCTCAAAAAAGAACTTTTTTAGGTAATCTTAAATTCTCTTTTGACTGGACGGTTTCAATCACAAAATCAATATATTCGTTTCTTGGGTCGTTGTTTGTCGGGCAGGGCAACATAAATCACGTTTCAGGACCTGTCGGTACAACCGTAGCTATAGGTCAGAGCGTTTCTTACGGATTTAAGTCTGTGCTTTTAATGGTAGCGCTTATTTCGCTTAATTTGGGAATCGTCAATTTATTACCTTTTCCTGCGCTTGACGGCGGCAGAATACTCCTTCTTGCGATAGAGTCTGTAAGAAGAAAGCCTATTTCGCCAAAGGTTGAAACTGCTATTAATGCAACGGGACTCATCTTACTTCTTGCTTTGATGGCGGTAATAACGTTAAAGGATGTAATAAACTTATTTTAGGAGATTAAATTGAAAACAGTTAAAGTAGGACAATTTGTTTTAGGTGATAAAAGAGAAATATACGTTCAATCTATGCTCTCTACTCCGCGTCATAGTCCTGATGCTGCGGTCTCACAAGCGCTTGCTCTTGAAAAAGCAGGATGTAAGATAATTCGTCTTGCAATTCCTGATTTGCAGGAGGTTGAAACGGTATACAGACTAAAAGAAGCCGTGTCTGTTCCGATCGTTGCAGATATTCACTTTGATTATAAGTTGGCTTTGGAGTGTGTTTTGGCGGGGGTTGATAAAATTCGTATAAACCCCGGAAATATCGGCAGTGACGAAAAAGTCAAAGCTGTTGCAGATTCCTGCAAAAATGCGGGTATCCCGATAAGAATAGGTGTTAACGGCGGGTCACTTGAAAAAAATATTCTTGCAAAATACGGCAGACCCACGGATGATGCACTTGTTGAGAGCGCTTTATATCATGCATCGCTTCTGGAAAAATATGATTTTGACGATATTGTTATCTCAATCAAGTCGTCTGACGTTAAAACAATGATCAGCGCTTACCGTAAGTTATCAAAGGTTTGTGATTATCCTCTTCATCTCGGTGTAACAGAAGCAGGCACAAAAAATATGGGTATTATTAAAAATTCTATCGGAATCGGCTCGTTGCTTGCTGATGGGATAGGTGATACGCTTCGTGTATCTCTTACTGCCGATCCCGTTGAAGAGGTTTACGCGGGTTATGATATTCTTTCAGCGCTTGACCTTGTTTCAGACAGGGTTCAGTTTGTCTCCTGTCCTACCTGCGGAAGATGTCAGATTGATCTTATACCTCTTGCTGAAAAAATAGAGAAGGCTGTGAAAAATATCAGAAAACCCATAAAAGTCGCAGTTATGGGCTGTGCTGTTAACGGGCCGGGTGAGGCGCGGGATGCCGATATTGGTATCGCGGGCGGTAAAAATGAAGGCTTGATATTTAAAAAAGGTGAGATATTACATAAAGTTCCGTATGATCGCCTTTACGATGAATTTATGAAAGAAATTGAAAAGATTTAGGATGTAAAATGGCAGTCAGAGATTTATTAACATTATTTAACCGATGTGATTTTACGCAGCAGGAAAGAGATCTTTTTTCATCTGCTGTAATAACCAAAGTGATGGCAAATCAACAGCATCGTATACTTAAAGTTGACATAACCTTTAAAAGTTATGTCAACTTTGTTGCGTTATCCAAATTAAATGAAAAGGTTACCAAAGCTTACTCTTTAGCTTCTTTTATTGTAAATCATAAATTTGAAGGTGTTAGTTTTTGTGCAGATTATTGGAGTGATATCATTCTGCATGTAAAAACTAAAAATTCTGTTGCAAACGGTTTTTTAAACGATTCTACGATTGAAATAAATGATTCGGGTATTATAGTTCATCTTGTTCACGGCGGTAAAAAAATGCTTGAATCAACCCATGTTGATATAACAATAGGGGATATTCTTTTTGAAAATTTCGGCTGTAGATATGATGTAACTTTTGATGAATCAGGAGCGACTGTTTCAAGTGTAAGAAATAATTTTTATACAGTTGATGATTCATTTGTTCCACCGCCGCCAAAGGCTGATCCAAAACCACAGCCACAGTCTAAATCTGATAATAATTTTCAAAAGCAGGAGAGACCGCGACGTGCTGCAAGCAACGGTCCGCTTGTTGTTACTACGCCGTTTACCGTAAATACCGATGAGCTTATTGTTGGTAATAAAATCAGCGGTAATTTTATGCTTTTAAAGGATATTACAGAAGAGTATATTTCTAACGTTACAGTTGTAGGTGAGGTTTTTCAGCTTGATTCTAAGCCGACGTTTGATAAGAAAAACGTCAGATGTACGATTTTTATTTTTGATACTACAAATTCAATTATGGCAAAGCTTCGCTTGCCTGCGGAAAAATTTGATGAACTCAGCGGTAATTTTAAAGCGGGTAAATGTCTTGCAATAACAGGCGATATTGTTTTTGACAGAAAGTTTGAACAGGATTATGTTCTTGAGGTAAAGGCAATTGCGCCCGCCAAGAAGAAGACAAAAGCAGATCTGGCTGAAACAAAACGTGTTGAGCTTCATCTTCATACCACTATGTCTGCAATGGATGCTACAAACGATATTGCTGACTACGTATCTACTGCAGCTGCATGGGGACATAAAGCCATTGCGATAACCGATCACGGCGTTTTGCAGGCTTATCCTGCGGCACAGGCGGCGGCATCTGCAAACGGGATTAAAATGATTTACGGTGTCGAAGGCTATCTTGTTGACGACTGTCTTCATGATGAATATATTGTATTTGACCTTGAGACTACAGGCCTTGATCCGAAAACGGAAAAAATTACTGAAATCGGTGCTTGCCGTGTAAGAGGCGGAAAAGTCGTAGACAAATTCCAGACTTTTGTAAATCCCGGTAAACATATTCCTGAAAATATAACGGAACTTACAGGAATTACCGATGAAATGGTAAAGGATGCGCCGTTTATTGACGCTGCATTAAACGAGTTTATTGAATTTGCGGGTAATTATCCCACGCTTGTTGCACACAATGCAAGATTTGACTGTTCATTTATAAATGCTGCTCTCTCAGAGCTTGGTATAAAGTATGATTACAGAAGCATTGATACGGTTGTACTTTGTAAAAA
This sequence comes from Eubacteriales bacterium, assembly GCA_045544795.1. Lineage (GTDB taxonomy): Bacteria > Bacillota > Clostridia > Oscillospirales > QAKW01 > RGIG9041. The sequence goes on along the minus strand of JAZPZR010000197.1, from coordinate 179 downwards.
AGCATTTCCGGAGCTTGCAAAGGTAAAACTTAATATTGTTGCAGACCATCTTGGTTTTACAGATTTTAACCACCACCGCGCTATTGATGATGCAGTTATGCTTTCAAGGATTTTTGAGGTTCTTCTTAATAAAGGCGTTGTAAGAATATCGGGCGCATTTTATAAAAATGAAAACTTTG
>JAZPZR010000196.1:0-13189 GCA_045544795.1 Eubacteriales bacterium | reverse complement strand
TTCCGTCATAGTAGAAGGTGTATACCATATCCTTGTACTTATAATTCTCTGCGCTATCACCGCTGATAATACACTTAAGAACAAATCTGTAGTAGCCGACCTTTGTGAAGTAGTACGACTTATTGGCTCTGGGGGTGAAGTCAGCCGTATACTCTGTTCCGCAACCGAGTCTGAAGTCATCGAACCACTTATATTCAATTTCTTCTGTGCCGATATATCCCCAGTATACACGTGTTGCCCATGAGCCGCGCATATCGGTCGTAACACCGTTGCCCGCATCGTTCATAACTACCTGCGGAAGTCTGTTATCAGGGATAACGCCCGGCTCTGAAGGAAGCTTGGTACCCTCTGCAGTTACCGTTTCCGTCACGCCGCAAGATGTACATGTTCTTGTCTTTGTACCGTCAGCAGACGTCGTTGCATCGTTGTTATATACCCAGTCGCCCCATGCATGCTCTGCCGTGCGTACATATTTACAGCCGCTGCAGGTGGTATCACAGCCATTGTCAAACTTATGCGCCGTTTCACCGAAGGTGTCACCGCACTCCTTACACTTGTAGAAGTGGTTTGTCTCGTCATACGATGCCGCGTAGCTGTGTTTGATTGTTCTTGTGTACTCACATTCGTTACAGGCTGTATCGCACGCGTTATCAAAGACGTGCGCCCCGGTACCTGTTATAGCACCGCAGACGGTACACTCGTAATAGTGATTTGTATCATCGTACTTCTGTTCATTTTCATGCGCTGTTGTACGTACGTATTTACAGCCGCTGCAGGTGGTGTCACAGCCATTGTCAAACTTATGCGCCGTCACGCCGAAGGTATCACCGCACTCCTTACACTTATAGAAGTGGTTTGTCTCGTCATACGATGCCGCATAGCTGTGTGAGGTCGTTCTTGTATACTCACATTCGTTACAGTCTGTATCGCATGCGTTATCAAAGACGTGTGCCTTGCTGTTTGTTATCTCACCGCAAATCGTACACTTTTCAAAATGATTTACGTCGTCAAAGACCGCCTCGTTATCATGCGCTGTTGTGCGGACATACTTACAGCCGCTGCAGGTGGTGTCACACGCATTGTCAAATACGTGCGCCGTTTCACCGAAGGTGTTACCGCAGACGGTACACTCGTAATAGTGGTTTGTATCATCAAACGTCGCGGCGTATTTATGCGATACTGCCTCTCTCTTTTCATGGCAGACGTTACACTCGTCATCACAGTCACCGTCATAGTAGTGAGGACAGAGGACTTCAAGTGCCGCGGTAGTAAACGCGCCGTCAAATGCCACGATGGAAGACTGCTCGCCTATCTGATAGCTGTCAAAGCCGATAAGGAAGTAGTTATCCGACGTAACTGTCTCACTTCCGCCGAATTTATAGGTAACATCGATTGAAACCGCATCCTTTGCAGTCTCGGAATAGGAATACTCCGTCTTTAATCCGCTGACGGTTATCTGCGCCGCGTTGTTTACAACTGCCTTTGCGCTAAGTTCAGGATATGCGTAGCTTGCATTACCCGACATTGTCCATACGTTTGTAAAATCAAAACCTGTATAAGCGCTCTGAGTTGTTGTGCATGCAGTACCGAACAGGCAGTTTGTAAAGGTACCGTGATTATCGCCCTCATCACCCGTGAGGCTGTATGATGCGGTAACGTTACCCGCATTGTGACCGATGATACCGCCCGCGGCAGCACCTGTAACCTCTGCCGAGTTGAACACGTTTGTCACGTTGCCCGCGCTCATGCCGACGACACCGCCGACAACTGATTTTTCCGAAAGCGCTGTCACAGCGCCTGTATTGAATGCCTTGTTTACGTTTTCCGTTGTGTAACCGATAACACCGCCGACGTAAACCTCCGCAGTGCTTTCCTGAGATACTACTGCGCCGTGGTTTAACGCGAGTGTGTTTGTAACGTCCGCATTGTTTACGGTATTTTTACCGACAACACCGCCGATATAACCGCCGCCGTTTACAGCGTAAACAAGCGCGTAGTTTTCACCCGATACCGCGCCGTCCGCAAGTCCTACGATACCGCCTAGGTAGTTTTCGCCTGCGCCCTTTGTTGCAACGGCGCCCGCCGCATTACCGCTTACGTCGGATATTGAATAGCCTGCTATACCGCCGACGTATGCCGTGCCTGACGCTCTTACGTCAACAGCGCCGTCAAATTTGCAAGTTTTAACTGCCTTGCCGTAGTTATTACCGACTATACCGCCGACGTATGCGTTACATGCCGCGCTCACTTCAATCTCAGCATCAACTGTGCATGAGGTTACGATACCGCCGTAGTTTTCACCGACTATACCGCCGACAAACACGATCTCATCCTCGCTGTTTACGTTATAGTAAGCGTTTTCAAGGTTGACACCCGTTATCTTACCGTAGTTTACTGCAAAGAGGCCTGCCATACCGACCTCTGTAACAATTTTTACGTTACTTATTATTTGGCCTGCGCCGTCATATACACCGCAAAATTCCGCTACAGGTGTATACTCTGCACCGTCAAGGTCGATACTTTCTGTCTGTACAAAGTACGCATCGGGATATTTACCGACGTTTGCAAGGTGTTCGGCTGTTTTAACAACAAACGGACTTACCGCGCTGCCGTTACCGCCGCCAAACTCCTGCGCATTTTCGCCCGACATGATATCCAAATCGGATTTCACTGCATTAAGCACGGGGAAGGGGTAGCCTGCCGACGTTGACATTGACCACACGTTTTCAAAATCAAACTCGCTATATGTCAGTCTGAGTGACATTGCCGAGGCGGGTCTTGCAAAGTCAACACCGCCGTCGTTTTTCGCGTTTACGTTGACACAGCCTGTAATATCCCCTGTCGATGCGACAGCAAAGCCGAAGATACCCGTATTCTGTGCCGAGCTGAGTGTTGAAACACTGTAGCAGTTTGAAATATCACCGTAGTTGTATATCGCAAAGCCTGTTGCGTAGTAGTTTGAATTTACCTTTACTGCACTGTAGCAGTTTGTAACAGTTCCGCGGTTTTCACCAACAAATGCAGATGCAAATGCGGGAACTGAAGAATCTACCGTAACGCTTCCGTTTGTGTAACAGTTTTCAACAGTACCGTAGTTTTTAACCGCAAGGACTGCCGCCATAACACGCGCATTTGCCGTAACGCTTATATCACAGCCTGCGATACCGAGATTTTTGACAGTACCCTTATTTATAATGAAGAGAGCGCCGTCGGTATCCGTATTTACGTGTAAGTTATAAATCACATGACCGTTACCGTCAAGTACGCCTGCAAATTCACTGACAGGTGTAAAGCCCGCATCGTCAAGAGTGATGTCTGCGATAAGCTTGAAGTGTGCGTCAGGGTAGTTACGGATGCTGTCAAGCTGTCCTGCATTTTCGATAAGGAAAGGATCAAACGCGCTTCCGTTACCGCCTGCAAAACCGCATGACTCATCGGTAAACTGCGCGATATTGGTCACATCCTTCAGCACGGCATAGGGATATGCGATGTCCTCGGACATTGTCCAGAAGGATACAAAGTCAAAGCCTGCATAGGTTACCATATCGTCAAACTCGGAAGGCGCGCATGCCTTACCGTAGCCGTTTGAGGCAAGAGTACTCAGATAGTAGCTGTTTGCAACAACGTCTTCAGCGTTGCATCTGCCTGCGACAGCGCCGACATTTTCGCCCGTCACGTTACCGAGGTTATAGCAGTATTCCGCCGAGCCGATGCCCGCGATACCGCCGACGTAGCCGTTTGCCGAGATATTGCCGACGTTGTAGCAGTTTACAGCCTTACCGTGACCGACAAGACCGCCTGTGACACCGCCGCCGTTTACAGTTCCAACGTTGTAGCAAAGGCTTACGTTGCCCTTACCTGCAATACCGCCGACGTAGCTGCCGTCGTTTGCGTTTATCGTTGCGCTGTTATAACAAGCGGTCAATGTACCTTTGTTTTCACCCACGATACCGCCGACGTATGCGTCCTTTGCGGTAGAGGTCACGTTGCCCTTTACGCCAAGACCTGTGATGATTCCGCTGTTTTTAGCGAAAAGACCAACGTATTTTTCATCACTTGTGATATTTACCGTAACCACCTTGCCGTTACCGTCAAGATGACCCGAAAACTCACTGACAGGTGTAAATTCACCGAGGTCGAGGTCATTTTCAAGTCTGTAATAACCGCCTTTAGCACCCTCAAGCGCCTTGAACTGTTCTATATTATTAATAAGGAAGGGGTCAAAGGGTGAGCCGTTATTCTTATCACCCGTTACCGTTGCAACGTTAGGAACGCTTGTAAGCACGGGGAAGGGATAGGACGCATCGTCCGACATCTGCCATACCGTACCGAAATCAAACGCGACGTAGCTTTCCTCCTCGGAAAGTCCGTCCTTACTTATCTGCTTGCCTGCGCCCGTCGCCGTAAACTCTGCATAATAGCTGTTTATAGCAACACCGCCAAGCGTTACGCCGTAGCTTTCGCTTCCGCCGTTTACATATGCCGCGTTGTAGCAGTTTTCGGCGTCACCGTCAAAGGTAATACCCGAAGCAAGCGCGTCTGCAGTAATGACGCCGGCATTGTAGCAGTTTGTAATATAGCCGTAGCAGGAGATACCGCACGCATCACCGCTTGCAGTAACCGCGCCTGCGTTATAGCATTTTGAAACTGTGTCAGCCTCCGCCGCGATGCCTGCGGTAAGGCTGTAGTCGGTCGAAGTAACCTTTATATTGCCTGCGTTGTAGCAAGCGACAACGTCAGATGCTGACGAAGCGATACCGCCAACGTAAGCACTCTTTGCATTGACCGTGATATCAATATGGCTGTAGCAGTCGAGAAGCGTCGCACTTCCCGAACCCGCAATACCGCCGACGTATGCGTTTGCCGTAGTCTTTACTGTAACGCTGCCGTATACCGAAAGGTTTTTGACAGTACCGCTGCATACCTTGAAAAGACCCGCGGTTACGTTTGATGAAGAACTGATATTAACCTTAAGTCCGTTTATACTGTGGAAACCGCCGTCGAGCACACCCGTGAAGTTTGCAATGGGTGAGAAGGTGCCCGTAAGTGTGATATCGTTTGCAAGCAGGTATTTGCCCGAAGGATTATTGCGGATAGCATTAAACTGCTCGGCGGTTGAAATGACCGTATAGTCTGAATAGTCAGAGGTCGTGACGTTTACTGTATAGGTACGCGACATGCCGTTAAGGCTTATTGTATAGGTACATGTACCCGTCTTTGAAAGGTCACCCGAAACGGTGCCTTTAGCATTACTGTTTCTGTTTATAAAGGTAACGTCGCCCGTACCCGTTCTTTCGATATTTACGGTAGCGCCCACGTTATCAATTGTCGCGCGTCCGCCCTCGACTTCAATGCTCTTTATACTGTAGTCTGACAAAAGCGCGCTTCTGTCAAAGTTTAAGTACATATCACCGTAGGTAATGCCGGTGAGCTGCTGACCGATAAACGCCTTGGGGTCGGAAACAGCGCCTGAATATACAAAGCTTTTTGTGATCATGGGGTTGTTTGCGCCCATGTTGAGATCGCACGCAAGCGTGGTTGCATCAAAGCCTGCAAAGCTGTTGTCGCTTATTGTGATATTGCCTGCAAGCTGACAGCTTTCTGACGATGCGCAAGTCTCTATGTCGACCATGAGCGTACGCGCTTTATCGGTAGACACAAAGGTGTTGCCGACAACCTCAAGCGAGCTCATCTGTCCCGACGCTAAGTAGAAAACATAAGTTTGGGCTGATCCCGAATTGTAAACTATGTTGTTGTTGAATTTTATATCAATGTCGTAGCTGTCGTCAATAAGTCTGTCAGGCTCTGTACGGAAGCCCTGATACTGAAACAGTGGGTGAACTGTGCCCGCGCTGTTTACAAATGACGAGTTTTTGACCGTGATACATGCTTTTTTGTTATAGATACCGAGCTTTAAAAAGCCGATAAGGTCACGCGGTTTACCTGCCGCCACGTTGTCGATATGGAAATTGTCTATCGTAACGTTGGGGCAGATATTTTCATTGATAAGCTGATTGTCGCCGAGTGCGCGTACGTAGCAGTTTTCTACAGCAAACGAGTCGTTGTTTATCTTACCGAACTCAACGTCTGCAAAAGCCGCGGTATCACCGTTTGTCGCGCGGGGAGAGTTAAGGTAGAAGAGCGCCGACGTATTTCTGACAGAGTCAACCACTGTGTTACGGAAGGTGACCTTAAGCGTGCCCTCTTTACCGTATCTTACGTCATCATAGTATTTGTTTGCAAAGGTAAAGCCGTCAAACACGACCTCACCGTCGATATCATATGCCATGACTATCGAGTTTGTAAGCATTGTCTCGCCCGACTCGTCCCATGCAGACGAAAGGCTTGCGGTAAGTCCGTCCCTCTTTACAGGGTCGATGCCCGCGTTTGCGCCGTAGAAGGTAACGGGATATGTCGGCACAAGTCTTGCGTTTGTCACACCGCCGACAATTACGATATTACCGTTTTCACATTTATCCTTAAATACGTCGACGTCAAGCGCCTGATGAGTTTTTACGGCACCGTCAACCGTCGTATAGGAATAGGTTTTTTCTCTGTTTGCAAAAACGTTTTGGTTATCAATATCAAATCTGTACTGCTTGCCTGCAAACGAGCCGTAGAAGCAGTCACCGTTATCACCCGAAAGGACAGCTGCGCCCGATGCCGCGACGACTACCGTGTTATCGGGAGTGAGGACCTTGTCCCCTACTTTTATTTCTCCTGCTAAGAACGCATCGTTAAACAGCTCCGCATCCTGAAGGAAGAGTGTGATCTTTGTAGTCTTTTCTGTTTTTGAAGCGTAGCCTGCATCGGCATAGCAAGCCTTTACGTAGTAAACGTCACCCGACTTGACCTTTGAAAGATCGATACTGTCAACCGTCGACGAAAAATCGGAAGAGGCTGAAATAACCGCGTTCATTTTACTGTCGGTATCTCTGTAAACAAGCGAGTCGGCCGTAAGTGTACCGGTTGAATTCACGTAGAGCGAAACGTCATCGCCGTTTAAGGCTGACGCGCCGTTTTTAACACCTGTCACCTTTGCGCCGTGGGTCGAATAGTCGCACGCAAAGTCATAGTAGTATATAGGATCGTTCCAGTCCCACGTCCACGTGCTGTCAGAAGCCGTGCCGACGGGACAGCTGTTCTGATGGAAGGCGATAGACTTACCCTCAGCCGTTTCAGAGGTGGAGAAAAAGTTATCGTTATAATCTATATCAAAGAGCGTGTTTGTGCCGTATACGGTATTACCCGACGAATCGGTAGTATCAAGAATATTATACCCGCCCATGTTAGGAAGAAGTGAGCCGAGCGTCGGACTGACAACACGGTTTCCGTTGAAATGGATAGTATTCTTACCCGCCTTTACGTAGGATTTGTTACCGTTAAAGAGCGTATTCATGGCGCTTGTATGATATATAAGGTTATCCTGCACGTTTACCGTAAGGTTTCGTCCGCTGGTATTGGTAAGACGGAATATACCCCACGTTGCAGTACCTGCATTGTAAAGGACCGAATTTTTAAGAGTAAAGTTTACATTGTTGACGCCTGTAGGCATGGTATCAACGTTGACGTGGAACTGCATGGCGGTACAGTTATAGAAAACAGATCTGTCAACGGTAAGGTTTGCGGTGTCATAACGAAGACCGCCCTCACCTATCCACGTTCTGAAAAGCGCGCTTTCTGTTGAAAACGAGCCGAAATAACAGTCGGTAAAGGTGAGGTTGTCCACGTAACGCGTACCGAAGTCGGAAACATTTTTATCAAATCTGCAGCCTTCAAAGAAGAAGTTCTGATAATTCCACGTTGTATTCCATGCGGTGACAAGATTGCTTGACAGCGAGGTCGTACTGTTCTTTATGTAGACGTTTGTCTTTTTTCCGTCCACCGATCTTTCGACCGCTTCGCCGTTGTAGGAAAAGGCAACGTCCCTGTCATATGCGCTCAGAGCCACCCTTCCGCCGATATTGACACCGTCGATAACACAGTCAAGCTCTGCATCGGGGTTTTCAATAAACGCTTTATTGCGAAGGTAATGCCACTTTGCGCCCTCACCCTCGGTCGGCATTGCACTCCAGCCGCCGTCAGAGCCCATATCACGCGTTGTGAACATAACGCTGCCGAGGTTTGTCTGCTTTGAGGTGTCATAAGCAGAGTTTGCAGGCCAACCGCCGTTATCGGTAAAGTACTTTATCGTACGGTCAGCATCGGCAACCGTGGCATTGGGTGATATACCCGCATTTGCGCCGAGTATCTTTGCCTTGGTGGGAACGTGAATGATTTCGCCCGAATAGTCACCCGGTCCGAAGACAAAGGTGGGACAAAAATCAAAATAATCCTGCGGTGTTATATCCGCATTGCCGTACGCCGCCGCATAAGCATCCTCATACGAATTGAAAAGCTTATGCGTGGTCGGGTTTACGGTATGCGTCTGCCCGCCGAAATACAGACTGAGGTCAGCCGTGCCCGCAAGCTCAGCATCGCTCCATCCGTTATAGATGATGTACGCATCGGCAACAGTCTGAGCGCTGTCAGACGCGCCGTGCGCAGTAACGCAGAACGTGGTCATCATTGAAAATACCATGATAAGCACCGTCAACGAAGCCATGATCCTTTTAGCCGTTTTACTCATTTTTTTCGCTCCTTCAAATTACTTTTTGGGCATTTTATAATAATATTATAATAATATTAATAAGTATTGTCAATATTTACATTTTGCAAAAAACATGTTATACTTAACAAAAAAGTGAGGTAAAAATTATGATAAATAACTATATTTTTGATTTCGGTAACGTACTTGCAGGGTTTGACCCCGAAAAACTGGTTGCTTGCTGTGTCGGGGACAAAGAGCGCATAAAGCTGCTTTCCGAGGTGGTGTTTGACAGGCTGTACTGGGACAGACTGGACGACGGAAGTTATACGGAAGAGGATCTGAAGGTGTTGCTAAAGGACAGGCTTGAGGGTGACCTTTACGATGATGCATGCCGTATTATCGACAGTTGGATAGAAAATCTTGAAAAAATTTACAATATGTGCAATCTTACTAAAGATATAAAGGACAGCGGCAAAAAACTGTACCTGCTTTCAAACATTTCACGCGGTTTTTCGGCAAACTACACAAAAACGCCGTGGATAGACGAACTGCTTTCACGCTTTGACGGACTTGTTTTTTCGGGTGACATCGGCATTGTCAAGCCAAGCCGCGAGATATTTGAGTACATACTTGAAAAATACGGTCTTAAGGCAGAAGAGTGCGTTTTTATTGACGACAACGAGAAAAACATTGCCGGTTGCGAGGCGGTCGGTATAAAAGGTTATCTTTTTGACGGCAACGCGGACAGGCTCAGAAGACAGCTCGGCTATTAAAAACCGATTTACAACATAATCATTATATGTTAAACTGTATATAGGTTAATTTTTTTCCGCATTTTTTAAAAACGAATTATAAGGAGGAATCAAAATGAAAACAACGGTTTTCAAAAGACTGATGGCGGCATTCATCTGCATGGTAATGCTGGTGACGGGCGTCACAGTATTTTCACACGCGGCAACCCCCGTTGAGCCGGAGCTTAAGATAAATTTCAAGCATGATCTTGACGTCCCTGCCAACGTTTCTACCGTAAGAACGCCGATAAGCTTTGTGGTGCAGTTTTACAACGGTGAGGATTGGGAGACGTCGACACCTAAAAGGACGTCGACCTACAATGCAGGTCAGTCAGGTGAAAAAACGAACAGTACATCCACACCTTTCAGAAGTGTGACGTTTGATACCGCAGGCTCCTATCTCTTCCGCACATACGTGGAGCAGGGAACTGTAGAAGGTGTTGAATACGACCGCAGAATGTATTATTTCACAGTCGACGTGACCGATAATAACGGTGTGCTCGAAGCAAAGATCTTTGACCACAACGGCGAAGAGATCACGTCGGGCGAGTACGACGTAGACTTTGAAAGCTATTACAAAAATGCGGTTGCAGGCATTGATATAGTAACAAGCATCAGTTCCCAGGCGGGAACAGACGGGTTATCACGTGCAGGCTTTGAGTATACGGTAACCGAGGTCGACGCACAGGGTCAGGCTGTTGCAGGCGGCGTAGCCGAGTCGGTCTATTCAGAAATATCCGGTGATGCATACTTTACCGATTCATACACTACAGCAGGTAAACATTATTATCTCATAAAATCAAATTCGGTCAACAGCGCAAACTGGACACACTCTGCAGCAGAGTACACGGTTACCGTTGACGTGTCGGATACGCTCGGCGTAACGGTATCGACCGCCGCAAGCGGAAACGATGCACAAAACGGCGAGACCGCTACGGTATACGGCAACGTTGCAACGCTCAATTTTATCAATAAATACGAGCCTTCGTCTGCATTTTTCAGTTTTGACGGCATTGCAAGCGCAACGGTTGACGGCAGACCGACGCTTGATAAAGACGTATTTTCATTCGTTGTAGTTGAAAAAGAAACGCAGGCTCAGGTTGCAACAGGTACAAGCAACACGGCAGGCGAGATCACATTTGATAATACAGTAGAGTTTTCCGAAACAGGCGAGTATACCTACGAGATGTATCAGACTGCAGGAGAGGACCAAACGCTCACCTATGACAGTACCGTATACACGCTCAACGTTACCGTTTTTATCGACGAGCAGACAGGCAAGCTTGCGGCATCGTACAGTCTTGAAGACGTTGAGGGCAATACGGTAACGTTTGTTAATGATTATTATGCAGAGCCCGCGCTTGTCAACTTCAGCGCCAAGGCGGCTCTTGTCGGAAGAGAGCTTGCAGACGACGAGTTTGCTTTCGCTCTTTACGAAACAGACGAAAGCTTTGCGATCAACGAAAACGTAAGACCGCAGGCATCGGCAAACGATACAGACGGCAACGTCCCCTTCATTGCAACGAGCTTTGACAGGGCAGGCATCTACTATTTCACGATAAGACAGACAGTCGGAAACGATGATACTGTTGTTTACGACCGTATGGCGCATAACTTTACGGTAGAGGTAGCGGACGATTTCGAAGGCACCCTTACAGCAAGAGTTTGCCACCTGAATTCGAGTCAGGTGACAACAGGCACAGCCGTATCGGCACCTGTCGCAGACTTTACCAACGCACTGCTTACCGCGGCTGTCAAAAAGACGGTTACTGTCGACGGAGCAGATGCTGACGGCAAGCTGACCGAGGCAGGCAAGGAGCTTACCTACACTATCAGCTACACAAACTACACAGGTGAAGACGTTATTGTGCAGATCACAGACGTTATTCCCGAAGGTACTACCCTTGTTGAAGGCTCTGTAGATGATCATGTAATAAATCCCGACAACACACTGGTCTGGAGCATTGACACAGTCCCCTGTGTAACCGTAAACGTAACCTTTAAGGTAACGGCTGACAGCGCAGACACCGTATTTAACAACAAGGCGACCGTCTTTGACGGCACTTACGTATATGAGACGAACGAGGTCATAAACCACACCGTTTCCAACCCGCTTATCAAGGACGTATTTAATGAGGGTGCCCTTTTAACAAGCATCAACGGTAAAAAGGTTCGCGCGGGTGATATTCTCGTTTACACCGTTTCATACGTCAATACCACAGGCAATAAAACAAACGTTACCGTTACAGATACGCTTCCCGAAAACGTAACACTTATTACAGACAGCGTGACACACAACGGTTCAGTAAATAACGACACGGTAAAGTGGACCTTTACAAACGTACAGCCCTGGGAGAAGGTAACTGCTTTCTACAAGGTACAGGTCGATAAAAATGCAGGCGCAGTCAGAGTCATAAGCAACGCTGCCGCAAACGACGGTCAGAGCAAGCTTACCTCAAACGCGACGGTAAACTACACGGTCATCGACGATATCACAATGGACGTCGTATTATCATCCGCTCCCACAGTAAGCATCAAGGGCGGCGAGGTAAAGGCAGGAGATACTCTCATTTATACTATCAGATATACCAACACGGCAATCGAGGATATGACCGTGGTCATCACTGACAAGCTCCCGCAGGGCGTGACCTACGTTCAGGGTTCTGCAATCGAGGGCGGCGTTTACGCAGACGGCGAAGTCAAGTGGGTATTACCCATTGCCGCAAAAACAACGGCTACGGTAAGCTTTGCGGTCGTTGTAAACAAAAACGACAAGAGCTTTGTGCTTTCCAACTCGGCAAAAGCGGTTGACGGCAAGAGCATCTACCTGACCGACACGGTAAATAATACTGTTACGGCACCCGCGCCCGCACCTACTCCCACACCCGATCCCGCGCCGACCCCCACGCCTACTCCCACTCCCGACCCTGCTCCCACTCCTGAGCAGAAGCCGGTTGAAATCGTAGATACAACAACAGTATTTACCGACGTAAAGGCAGGCAAGTGGTATACCGATGCCGTAAACTATGCTTACAGCCATAATTTCATCGCAGGTATTACTGCAACAGAGTTTGGTCTCAATAAGGAAGTAACACGCGGTATGTTCATCACAATTCTTGCAAGAATTGCAGGTGTTGATACGACGGGCGATGCAAACAAGGTCGAGACAAAGTTTACCGACGTTAAGTCAGGCAAGTACTACACGGCTGCTATCAATTGGGCAAGCACAAACGGTGTTGTTGCAGGTCTTGACGATACAACGTTCGGTCCTGAGGTTGCAATCGAGCGTCAGCAGCTTTGCACAATGATAGTAAACTTTGCAAAGTATATGAAGGTTGAGCTCACCGCATCACAGGAAGAGATCGCATTTACAGATGCAGGCAGCATCCGCGACTATGCAAAGGATGCAGTAAGCACCTGTCAGAAGGCAGGCATCGTAAGCGGTTACACAGAAAACGGCGCGACGTCATTCAAGCCGACAGACACCGCATCACGCGCTGAGGCTGCGCAGATACTCTTTGTATTCCATAAAAATTTTATAGCAAAATAATAAATAATTAATAAAAGCAGAAGAAGGAAACTTCTTCTGCTTTTTATATACGTTTAAATTGTGGTTTTGCGGGATGGTAAAATTGCCTGAACCGCAAAATACGCACTTGCAAAACCCAGCTCCCTCTGACGAGGGAGCTGTCACCGAAGGTGACTGAGGGAGAGAACAGCATAGGAATTACTGCTATTTTGATCTCTCCCTCCGTCTTTTGCCTACGGCAAAATCCACCTCCCTCGTCAGAGGGAGGTGGGGGCTAGT
>JAZPZR010000195.1:0-17624 GCA_045544795.1 Eubacteriales bacterium | reverse complement strand
TAAGCTTTCTCAAATTCCATCCGAAAACTTCATTCGATAGGCTCCGTTCGACTTGCATGTGTTAAGCACGCCGCCAGCGTTCGTCCTGAGCCAGGATCAAACTCTCTAAAAAAATATTTAAAATTTCTTTAAGCTAAATCCGGACTCATAACATCTTACTGACTTTTTTAAAGTTCTTTAATCTGTTAATTGTCCATATTCAAAACAATTAACGGGTCCTTGATGATGCTGTTTAATTTTCAAAGTCCACTGCGCTCTTTTTTTGAGCGCTAGATTAGGATACCACATCCATCCCTCTTTGTCAACACTTTTTTTGAAAAAAATCCAAGATTTTTTATATGCGCACAAGTGTATTTTACTCGCGGACAGATACCAGTCTTCCTGACGTTACAAAGCCAAGTTCGGTACCTTTTTGGGCAGAAATAGTCCCAAACGTATATGCAAATGAAACGTCGCAGCCGTGCGTGGGCTTGCTCGCTTCAGATGCGCACAGATCCCATTTTTCAAACGTGTATGGGTCTTTAAAGCCATCTGCATGAATATCAAGATTCCAGGTGGTCATATTGCCCGCCTTAAAATAAAAGTACTGTCCGTCAAATACAGCGTACTTGGTATACTCGCCCTCGCCATATGCAAGCGCTGACGGTTTTTTGTCAACTACCGCAGATGCGAAGTTATAGGCTGCATCCTCACCCGAAAATTCGGTTGCATCGTAGATCTTTTCACCCGTTGTATAGGATGATGACGCTTCGGCATTCTCCACGTACTCAAAGTCACCGTCACTGAACAGATACACCCATTTACCCGCAATAACGGTATAGTCGGCATTTTCAATGCGTTCCTCAAGCGTTGGCGGTGCGGGAGGTTCAGGCGTAGCCTCAGGCTCAGGCGTTTCATTACGCTTTGTGCATGAGCTAAGACTTATTAAAAGTATTAATATAATAGGTAATATTTTTTTCATAATCTTATCCTCCTCATACATATAACACATAAGACGGCAAAAACGTTTCAATTTTTTGAAAAATTTGCTGCTTTGAATAGGGGTCAGGAAAAATTTTCTCAGAAGTAGCAAAAAGCATAAAATAAAAAAGAAAACTATCGAAGGATAGTTTTCTTCATTATCAACGTTCAATAGACTTCGCAAAAACCAATTATCAAAATTGCTTTTTGCGGTCCGGGGAATTTTAACGTCCCCTATTAGTCTGTTGTGTATGCCATGAGAGCGATAGCTCTTGCGCGCTTGATAGCGGTTGTAAGCTGTCTCTGATGCTTAGCACATGTACCTGTTACACGGCGGGGAAGAATCTTCTCACGCTCTGAAGTGTACTTTGAAAGCTTTGCAACATCCTTGTAATCTATAGCCTCAACCTTATCTACGCAGAAAGAACAAACTTTACGGCGCGGTCTTCTTGCGCCCTTGAAATTATTCTCTTTTTCCACAGTAGGTTACCTCCATAATATTTTAGAACGGCAGTTCATCATCAGAAAACTCGTCAAACGCGATATCGTTACCGCCTGTTGCAGCGGGAGCCGAAAACTCGGGAGCAGACATACGGCTGCCCTGTGAATCACGCTTTGACTCAGCAAACAGCGCCTCGTCAACAACAACCTCAAAGGCTGTGCGCTTGTTTCCGTTCTTATCCTCATAGTTACGGCTTGTAAGCGCGCCTACTACGGTGATAAGCTGACCCTTGTCAAAAAATCTCGTGATAAAATCTGCCTGATTACGCCATGCGACGCAGTTGATAAAATCAGTATCATACTCGCCGGCGCCGTTTTTGTAGTTACGCTGAACGGCAAGAGAAAATGTAGTAACATTGATACCGCTTGCTGTAGTCTTAAGCTCAGGTGCCGCGGTGAGTCTGCCTGTAAGTAATACTTTATTAAGCATTGTTGTAACTACTCCTTTTCAAACTATTTAAATTATTTCTCGTCTTTATTTACGACGATCGAGCGCATAACGCCGTCTGTGATGTTGTAAACACGGTTAAGCTCTGCTACAAAGTCAGCAGCTGCCTCAAAGTTTACAAGCACGTAGTGACCTTCTCTGATGTAATTGATCTCGTAAGCGAGCTTCTTTACACCCCAGTCTTCAACAGACTCAACCTTACCGTTCTTCTCGATGAGAGCCTTGAACTTCTCAACGATTGCGGTATGTGCCTCCTCTGTTAAATCAGGCTTTGTGATGAAGATAGTTTCATACTTGTGCATATCAGCCATTATTAACACCTCCTTCTGGACTTATGGTCTGCTTTTTGCAGACAAGGAATAATGCGTTTTGCATTATTTATCGACCGTGCTGTAAAATACAGCACTATTTATTATATATCAAATTTCGCAATTGTCAAGTATTATTTTTCCGCGACCACCAGACGCTCGTCAAGAATGGTGTAATACTCGTTATCGCGCGATATCCGCGAGTTGCCCGTTTCGACAAGCATTACGTCACATTCAAACGGCGCTTCTTTAAAATAGTTTTTATTCGCAGAGAATTTAACGCCCTTACCCGCAGTATACCCTTCAAACACGCAAGGACCCGCGCCAACGGGAGTGTGAGAGCTTGAGAGCACCGAATCTATATCAATTTCAAAGCCTTTGCCGTCAAAGGTACAGTTTTTACCGTACACCTCAAACGGAATTACAAAAACGCCGAGCGCCTTTTCAAGTGCGTCCTCACTTATATCGTTAAGCGTGACGGTGAGCGTTTTATCGTCGATTATATTGATACCGCTGATATAGTTTACTCTCTCCCCGTCGGAAGACGCAAGCGCTTTTTCGGTGAGTGTACGTCTTGCGCACTCCTTCGCGTTTTCCTTAAGGTCACTTCCGTATATAGTGGAAAGCAGGTCGATATCGGTAACGAACATATCCGCGATATCGTCAATAAGCGCCTCTTTATCCCTTGCGGGCAGATAGTTTTCATCAGTAGAATAGTAATATGCAAAGAGGTCGGGCGCTTCGGGGTACTCTTTTATAAGCTCCTCACCCTCGGTACCCTTATATGCGGGGTCGGTATAAAGATGCTCGACCCAACGGTACTCCTCCTCAAGCACGGGAATAATAACAAGCTCTTGCAGATAGGTCACCGTTTCGGGCGAGGGATCTTTAAGCTCGTTTTCAATCTGCTCATCGGTAATTATGATCTCGTCCGCCGCGGAGTTTTTATATCTATAGTCGGTAACACCGACGATTCCCGCATATCTTACGGGCGCCCAGCCGATATAGTCGATATCACAGCATGCGTAGAGGGTGAACGCAACGTCCTTGGCGGTAACGTCACTTCCGTCGCTGAATTTTATATCGTCACCTATCTTTACGGTGTATTCAACGGTACTTCTGTCCTCCGCCTCGTTTACCTCTATATCCGCAATACCGATGCCGTTTTTATGCGCCTCGTAATCAATATAAGCTATAGAATCGGTAGATTCATCGGCGCACATTGTAAGAATATACGACTGCGTAAGAGCGACCGCCGACAGATTACTGCCGCCGAGTACCGAAAGCGGATTGAAGTTGTCATAAAAATAGTCAAAATCCACTTTCTTTCCAGAAAAACTGCAGGAAGACAAAAGCAAAACCGTGCAAAGCACAAGCGCAACAAGTCTTTTTCTCATTAAAGTCTCTCCCATGAAACCTGATTTATAAGCGGTTCGATAACCGACCATTCAGCCGCCTGCGTACCTGAGCAGGTAACGTTTGCAGCACTCGTTGCCACCGCAAGCGATATCATTTTGCCGATATCGTAGCCGCGGTCGAGAGCCACGCAGATTGCCGCAACCATAGAATCGCCCGCACCGACCGTTGAGCGTACCGTAACCTTAAGTCCGTGCGCATGATAGATGCCGTCGGCACTTGCAAAGAGAGCACCGTCACCGCCGAGTGATACGACAACGCGGTCGATACCGTCGGCAATAAGCTTTTTGACAGGGGCTATGCAGTCCTTTGCGGTTTTAAGCTCCTTACCGCAAAGTCTTGAAAGCTCGTCGATATTGGGCTTGATAAGATAAGGCTTTGCCGCAAGACCCGGCGCCATAAGCGCGCCGTCAACGTCAAGCACCGCCCTTGCATCACGCGAGTTGCAAAGACGCACTAGTCTGCCGTAGATATCAGCAGGCGTGCCCTTGGGCACACTGCCCGCAAGCACAACGGTGTCACCTGCACAAAGCTTGTCCGCAAGCTTTTTTTCCACCTGCGCGATAACGTCGGCATTTACGGGCGCACCCTGTTCGTTTATATCGGTATTACAGTTGTTTTTAGTATCAATTATTTTCATGTTGACGCGGGTCTCGTCGCTGATCTTTACAAAATCGGTGTCGATACCCATATCGGCAAGCGTTTTTTCTATCATTTCACCGCCGCTGCCGCCGACAATACCCATAGCAACGCTTTTACAGCCGAGAATTGATGCAACCTTTGAAACGTTGATGCCCTTGCCGCCCGCATCCACGCGCATTGACGATATGCGGTTGACGTTACCGAGTGTAAGTCCGTCAATTTCAACGGTCTTGTCAATAGCGGGATTAAGTGTAAGTGTATATATCATTTTACTATTCCTTTCTTATAAATAATAAGAGGATGCAAAAACCGTGTTTTTTACATCCCCCTTAAATTATTTAGCGTAGTCTATTGCGCGATTTTCACGTATAAGATGAACCTTTATCTGACCGGGATACTCAAGCTCATTCTCGATCTTCTTACAGATATCGTGTGAGAGAAGCACCATCTGGTCGTCATTGACAGCGGTGGGATTGACCATGATTCTGATCTCTCTGCCCGCCTGAATTGCAAACGTCTTTTCAACACCGTCAAACGAGTTTGCGATCTCCTCAAGCTTTTCAAGACGCTTGATGTAGTTTTCAAGATTTTCACGGCGTGCGCCGGGACGCGCCGCAGAAATAGCATCTGCCGCCTGAACGAGTGCTGCGATGTTGGTCTTTGCCTCAACCTCACCGTGATGCGCCTCGATAGCGTGGATAACACCGTGTGATTCCTTATACTTTTTAGCAATATCGACACCGATAGAGATATGCGAGCCTTCCATTTCAAAGTCAACGCTCTTACCGATATCGTGGAGAAGACCCGCGCGCTTTGCAAGTGCTACGTCCTCACCCATCTCCGCGGCAATGATACCGCAAAGCTGTGCAACCTCGATAGAATGATTAAGCACGTTCTGTCCGTAGCTTGTTCTGTACTTGAGTCTGCCAAGAAGCTTGACGATCTCAGGATGAAGTCCGTGAACGCCCGCCTCAAATACGGCACGCTCACCCTCTTTTTTGATGGTCACGTCAAGATCGCGTTTAACCTTTTCAACCGTCTCTTCAATACGCGAGGGATGGATACGTCCGTCTGAAATAAGCTTTTCAAGAGTAAGACGCGCTATCTCACGGCGAATGGGATCAAAGCTTGAAAGCGTGATAGCCTCAGGCGTGTCGTCAATGATAAGGTCAACGCCCGTAATAGTTTCGAGCGAACGGATGTTTCTGCCCTCACGTCCGATGATACGTCCCTTCATCTCGTCACTGGGAAGGGCAACGACAGATACAGTTGATTCTACAACGTGATCCGCCGCACACTTCTGAATAGCGAGTGAAAGAAGATTTCTCGCGCGCTCGTCGGAATTTTCCTTATAGCGAGCCTCATACTCGGAAATTTTAACAGCGTAGTCGTGTGACAGCTGTGAATCCATCTCACGCAAAAGCTCCGCCCTTGCCGCATCAGCCGTATAGCCCGAAATGCGTTCAAGAACAGCAAGCTGTGTACGCTTGATATCCTCTATCTCCGCCTGAGTCTGCTCGACCTTTTTGGTTTTTTCATCCAGCTGTTCTTCTTTTTTGTCAAAATTGTCGTACTTTTTGTCAAGTGCTTCTTCACGCTGTTGTAAGCGTTTTTCCTGCCTTGTTACCTCAGAACGTCTTTCTTTAAGTTCCTGCTCCTGCTCGGTACGTTCCTTATGCAGTTGCTCCTTGCCCTCAAGAATGGCCTCCTTCTTTTTTGTGTTGGCTGTTTTTATCGCCTCGTTTATTATTCTTTTAGCTTCTTCCTGCGCAGAACCTATCTGCTTTTCAGAAACGGCCTTTCTGTAAAGAAAGCCCAATATAAACGCAATAAATCCGGTAACAAGGGCGGCAGCAACTATGGCAATAATGGCAATATGTAATTGCATAGCATTAAACCTCCCATAAATTATTAGATTTACAATTTTACACCAAATACTATTATACACGTAACATCAATTCATGTCAAGGCAGTTACCTATAATATTTAATTAAAATACTATAGTAAAAATGATATTTATATGTTATAATGATATGAATACTATTATTTTAAGGTGGTAACATGGCGACAAAAAACGCATCAAATAAAAAGAAAAAGAATCCGACGGGTAAATACACGGGTCCTGCCCGCGCAAGAAAGCCTGTAAGACGGGAGGTCATGGACAGTATTATTGCAGTCATTGCATTTGCAGTCACTCTGTTTCTGGCATTTTCGGTATATAAGAATATGCTTGGGCCCGCAGGTCTTGCGATAAACGTATCTCTCCAGTATCTTTTCGGCTACACAAAATGGCTGTTGCCGTTTATGACGCTGTGGCTCGGTATTGACCTTATACGCCCTGAGCATCAGGTATACACAAAGGCAAAGCTTATAACCGGCTTTTTGCTTGCGCTTTCAATATCGGGCGTGTTTTATCTGTTTGAGCCGAAGGAGTATTTTGTATTCTCACAGTTTTTTGAGGCGGTAAAAACAATGCCCGCGCGTTCGGGCGGTCTGCTGGGCGGTCTTGTTGCATTCCCGCTTATCTGCCTTATCAAAAAGCTTGGTCTTATCATAATAATTCTTGCGGTCGGCAGTATCTCTGCGCTCACCTTTTTTGACAAAACGCTTTATCAGGTGTGGTTTGCGCTTAAAGTGCGCATGCCCCGCGTTGAAAAGCCGAAAAAGCAGGCGGTTCACGCCGAGGTGGTCGAAGACATGCCAAAGCGCAGTAAAAAAATTGATATTTTTGTGGACGAAGAGCCGACCCCCGTTGCCGACGAGGATGAGATTCCCGATCCTGAGCCGCAGCCTGAGATAATCATTGACGGTGATGAAGTTGAGATAAAGCCGTTTTCAAGCATTCCGTTTTTTGTACATGACGATATTTCGCCCGACGAATATATCACCTCTGCAGATCTTGTGCCTGCAAGTGAAATCAAGCAGGAAAAAGATGATATTCCGTTTGAAATAAAGACTGACGGTTTAAAAACCAAAAAGAGAACGGCAAAGGCAGAGCCTGAGCCTGAGCCCGAACAGCAGGCTATGTATATCTTCCCGCCCAAGTCACTTCTCAACACCCCCAAGGCAGGCGGCGGCATCTCACGCGAGGAGATACTTACAACAGAGAAAAAACTTATGCAGACGCTTTCCGATTTCGGTATCGAGGCAACGACTGTCGGCGCATCGGTAGGACCTATCGTCACACGTTACGAGATAGCGCCGAGCAAGGGCGTGCGCGTGTCAAAGATAACCTCGCTTTCAGACGATATCGCGCTGTCACTTGCGGCAACCTCCATCCGTATCGAAGCGCCGATTCCCGGTAAAGCGGCTGTAGGTATCGAGGTGCCTAACAAAAACAAGGCTACGGTCTACATAAAAGAACTGCTTGATTCGGACGATTTTGTAAACGCTAAAAACCCGCTTACCGTTGCACTCGGTAAGGATATTTCGGGTAATCTCGTATTCGGCGACCTTTCGGACATGCCCCATCTGCTTGTTGCGGGTGCTACGGGTTCGGGTAAGTCGGTATTTATAAACACCATTCTGATTTCACTTTTATACAAGGCATCGCCCGACGACGTCAAGCTGATACTTATCGACCCCAAGGTAGTTGAGCTTGAGGTGTACAATAAGATTCCCCATCTTATCGTACCTGTCGTCACCAACGCGAAAAAGGCGGCGGGCGCGCTTCAGTGGGCGGTAAACGAGATGGAGCGCCGTTACAGTATGTTCTCCGCCTTCGGCGTGCGCAACATCAAGGGCTACAACGAATACATAGAAAAAAACAATACCGAATATGATAAAATGCCGCAGATAGTCATCGTGGTGGACGAGCTTGCCGACCTTATGATGACCTGCGCAAAAGAGGTCGAGGACTATATCGTGCGCATCTGTCAGAAGGCGCGCGCGGCGGGTATCTACCTCATTATCGCGACACAGCGACCCTCTGTAAACGTAGTAACGGGTCTTATCAAGGCAAACGTACCGTCCCGAATCGCGTTTGCGGTAACCTCACTTGTCGACTCGCGCGTTATACTCGATTCATCGGGCGCTGAAAAGCTTCTGGGCAAGGGTGACATGCTCTTTAAGGGCAGGACGATGGGCGCACCCTTACGTATACAGTGCTGTTTTGTAAGTGATGCGGAGGTCGAGGCGGTCGTTGACCATATCGTTGAATATTCGGGCGCGGCGGTCTATGACGAAAGCGCAAACGACGCTATCAACAACTATTCAAGCGATTCAAAGAGTGAGGGCGGCGGCGCACCTGAGGGTGACGGCGGCGACCTTGACGATATGTTCTGGGATGCGGTACAGTTTGTTATTGAGACGGGAAAAGCGTCCGCATCAAATCTGCAAAGACATTTCAGGCTCGGCTATGCAAGGGCGGGCAGAATTATTGACGATATGGAAAAGCTTAACATCATCGGTCCGTACGAGGGCGCAAAGCCGCGTCAGGTGCTCATGACAATGGCAGAGTATCAGGAGATGATGGTGAGAAGGGAAGACTGATGAAGCGGATATTTATTGTTGAGGATGATAAAAACATATCCACCATTATCGCGTTCAATATCAAGGCGGCAGGGTACGAGGCGGTGTGCGAAAGTGACGGTCTTTGCGCGCTCGAACGGCTCAGGGACTCGCAGTTTGACCTTGTAATACTTGATATCATGCTCCCCTCTCTTGACGGCTTTTCGGTGCTTAAAAAGCTTCGCGAATTTTCCGACGTACCCGTAATAATCCTCTCTGCGCGCGCAGAAGAGGAGGACAAGCTGACAGGACTTTCGCTGATGGCGGACGACTATATGACAAAGCCGTTTTCGGTAAAGGAGCTTATCGCGAGGGTAAAGGTAAACCTTGCAAGAGTCGAGGGCAGACGCGTAATTTCAGACACCTATACCGCAGGCGACATAACGCTTGACAGCGCAAGCCTTCAGGTGACAAAAAAGGGTGAGCCTGTACCGCTTTCGGCAAAAGAGGCTAAAATTTTACTTCTTTTATTCAAAAACCGCGGTAAAGTGATGTCGCGTGAGGAGATTCTTGAGCAGGTATGGGGCTACAACGGCTACCTCGGTGACACACACACGGTAGACGTTGCGATAGGGCGGCTTCGCGCAAAGCTGGGCGAGGGTGAGATAATACACAGCCGTCGCGGTGCGGGGTACTATATATGAAACGCATACAGACAAAGCTTGCGCTTGCCATGTCGGCAGTCGCGGCGCTGACGCTTGCAATCACGGGTATTGCGCTTATTTTTAACATAACGGTCGACTACAGGCGGGATTTTTACGCAGACGTCAGGTCGGCGCTTGAAAATATAACCGCAGAAAATGCGCGTGAGGTTTTTGAAACCGACAAAATATCAGACAAAAACTGTTATATAATAAAAGACGGAAACGTAGTATACAGCACAAGCCGCGGCGGAAGCATAAAAATGACGGATAACCTGCGCGCGCTTATAAACGGCGGCAGCTGCAGTGAATCAAACGCGCTTGATTACGGACGCGCGATGAATGACGGCACGGTGATATACGTTACCGACACCAAGGCGGGTCTTTATTCACAGATAGGCTCGCTGTCACTCAAGCTGATACAGGCGCTCGCGGTAGGTGTGCTTATCGCGGTGCTTATAAGCTGGATGCTGTCAAAACGGCTGACGCGCTCGATCAAGGCGCTCGAAAAGGGCGCTATGCGGATGGCTGACGGTGATTTCTCGCCGATACCGCTTGAAAGCGGTGACGAGATAGGGGCGCTTTGCACCGTGCTCAACCGCATGGGCGAGCAGATACAGCGCGACTACGACGAATTTGAAAAGGAAGAGGAGCGCAGGCGCGAGTTTGTGGCAAACGTCTCGCATGAGCTTAAAACCCCGCTGACCGTTATCAAAAGCTATTCGCAGACGCTCGGAAGTGCCGAGGTGGACAAGGAAACACAGCAGGAGTTTTTGCAGATAATCGACAGCGAGGCGGACAGAATGAGTGACACCGTCTCACAGCTTTTAGAGCTTTCCGCGCTCACTACAAAGCAGGTGGAAAAGGCAGAGGATATTGACCTCGCCCTGCTCTCGCGCGAGATAGTAAGATCACTCGACTGCAAGGGGCTTTCGGTCACGGTAGAGGGCGAGGGTACCGTTTTACGCTGTAAAAAGCGGGTACGTACCATCCTTGCAAACATCATTGAAAACGCGATAAAGTACACAGAAAATGGTACTGTGAGTATAAAAGTAAATAGAAATATACTGAAAGTAAAGGATAGCGGTATCGGAATGAGTAAAGATGAGCTGTCCCACGTGTTCGAGCGATTTTACCGCGCGGACAAGGCGAGAGGGCGCGGCGGCACGGGTCTCGGTCTTGCGATAGCAAAGGAATCTGCCGACGTCATCGGCGCAAAAATAACAGTAGAAAGCGTAACATCGGAGTATACCGAGTTTACGGTAGAGTTTTAAATGGAAAAAAATAGTACGTGTTTTTTTACAGGCCACCGCGATATACCGGACGGTCTGTACGATGAGATCTATAATAATACGGTAAAAAAAATCACAGACCTTGCAGATAAAGGGTATACCGATTTTATCTGCGGGGGTGCTGTGGGCTTTGACACGCTTGCGGCAAAAGCGGTGCTGTCACTCCGCGACAGCTTAAACATAAAACTGCATCTTATATTACCCTGCGGGGATCAGACCAAGTTCTTTTCCGATGCGCAGAAGGAAGAGTATTTTAATATAAAAGAAGCGTGTGACAGCGTGAGCGTGCTGTATGATAAGTACTTCCGCGGGTGCATGCATGCAAGAAACAGAGCGATGGCGGACGCATCCTCTTACTGCATTGCCTTTTGCACCAAAAAAAGCGGCGGCACAGCGTACACGGTAAACTATGCCATGTCACACGGCGCCCACGTTTATTTTGTAAATTGAAAAAGACTGTTCATGATTTTGCAATAAAAATAGGTTAAAATATAATTCAAGAAAGGGGATTTATAAAATGGAGAATAATTTTGACCCGACAGTAAATAAACCTGAAGAAAACAATACAGAACCGCCCAAATTTAAAGTTATAACGGAAATTCAGGCAGGCTCTGTCACAGAAACGGATACCATTGATGAAATCGAAAAGCTTGAGGAGCTTGACCGCGAGCTTGAAAGACAGCAGCAGGAAGAGGCGCAAAGGGCACAGGAGCAGACGTATACCTTTACGGGATATACAAATCCTACACCGCCCCCCGCTACTAACATAAGCTACGCACCGCCTCCCCCGCCGCCCGTTAAAATGAAAAAGCCGTTTCCGACGGCGGCGCTTATCGGCATTTGCGCGGGTGTTGCGCTTCTTGTAGGTCTTATCGGCGGTATGGCGGGCAATCTGCTGACAGACGGAGATAAAACGGTGGATGCGGGCAAGACTGCCGTAATATACAAGTCGGTGACCCTTAAGGACAAGGACGGTAACAAGATCGACAAGCAGCTTTCTGTAGGGCAGATTGCAGACCTTGCATCGCCGACTGTCGTTGAAATTACGACAGAGCAGGTGACGACAGGCATGTTTATGGGTCAGTACGTTACAGAGGGCGCAGGCTCAGGCGTTATCATTTCGGAAAACGGACATATAGTCACAAACCACCACGTTGTTGACGGCGCGACAAAGATATCAATAAGAACAAGTGACGGCACAAGCTACACCGCACAGCTTGTAGGCTCGGACGAGCAGACCGACCTTGCGGTGCTCAAGGTTGAGGCAACAGGGCTCACACCCGCCGTTATCGGTGAGTACAAGGACTGTAAGGTGGGTGACACGGTAGTTGCTATCGGAAATCCGTTGGGTGAGCTTGGCGGAACGGTGACAGACGGCATTATATCCGCGCTTGACAGAGACGTGACCATTGACGGACAGATAATGACGCTGATGCAGACCAATACCGCGATAAACCCGGGTAATTCGGGCGGCGGTCTTTTCAATACAAGCGGTCAGCTTATCGGTGTTGTAAACGCGAAATCGTCAGGCGAGGGCATTGAAGGACTTGGCTTTGCGATACCCATCGACCTTGCGCAGACGGTTATTGAAGACCTTATTGAGTACGGCTACGTTACGGGCAGAATTGAGTACGGCTTTGAAATAGTTGAGATAAACGATTTCCAGACCGCAATGCTTTACCGCGTTGACGAGGCGGGCGTTTATATCTACAGCGTGTTCACAGGCTCAAAGGCTGAGAGCGCGGGACTTAAGCCGGGCGACCTTGTAAAACAGGTAAACGGCGAGGATATTGAAACGGAAGCTGATTTTGAAAAGGCGGTAAAGGACCTTGAGATCGGTGATACGATAAGCCTTACCGTCACAAGAAACGGACGCGAGACCACAGTAAGCTTTGAGCTTGCAGAGTATAAACCCGACCTTGATTCATCACTCTTTTAAAAAATAAAATGCGATAGGAAAAATCCTATCGCATTTTTCATAATAACAAAAAGAGACCCGAAGTGAAATAGTCAATAGTTAGTAGACACAAAAAAGAAATAATTTAAGCTGCCAGTTCAAGCCTGTATTGGACTGGCGGTTTTCTTTTTAATTTACGAACAGGTCTTATGTAATTAAAATAGTAAACGGTACCTGCAACATCCTTGTGAATGCCACCACACTTCCAATATTGGAAGTGTGATGACATTACGTCTTTAAATCTTCCAAAGAAAGATTCAATAACAGCGTTATCTCTCGGTGTTCCTGCTCTTGACATACTTTGAATTGTGTTGTAAGATTTAAGCAGGTTGCAATAACCTGCTGAGGAGTACTGGGATCCCTGATCGCTGTGGAAAAGGATAGGGGCACCGGTACTTTTTGCTTTTTCAAGAATCCGTTTAGCTGGCTTCATTACAAGAAAATTATCAAAAACATCACTTAATTCCCAATCAACAATTTCATTGTTAAATAAATCTAAATAGCATGCGAGATAATACCACTTGTCTTTGTTTCTGATATATGTAACATCTGTCACAATTTTTTGCATCGGTTTATCCGCGCGGAAATCTCGGTTGAGAATATTAGGGAATCTATCGTGTTCATTTCCCGACCCATCCTGTTCTGAATTCTTGGCTTTTCTAACAAAGCCACTAACCCCTAATCGTTTCATAGATTTATACACAGAAATATCAGAAACCACCCAGCCATATTCGTTTAATAGAGTATCTGCTATACTTCTGTATCCCTGTGACGGATAGTGAGAATGAACATCCGCAACATAGTAATCTAATTCCTGATGTTGCTGTTCATATCTATTTAAGCTTCCTTTCCGTTTTAACCATTTGTAATACCCTGAACGAGACACCCCGTACACATCACACAATTCTTTGACTGAATGGTGCTCACTTTCTCGCTCCACACACGCATAAATTTGTTGAATTACTTTCTTTTGGCATCGCCCCTTTCGAGTTCTATGGATTTTTTTAAGCGTACAATTTCTCCATCTTTTTTCAAGAGTTCTCGCTCCAACAAAGCAACTTTGTATTCAAGTTGTTCCATTGGAGTGAGTTCTTTTTTGTTAATATATTTTGCGAGTGGATTACCGGGCTTACGCTTGTTAACCAGTGCAGCTTCACCACCTTCTAAATATTGCTTTGTCCATTTGTAAATTTGCGCATTGTATATTCCTGTTTCTCTTTCGAGTGATGTTAAAGTTTCCCCCGCTAAATTCCGTTTTACCAATGCTAATTTTTCTTCTTTACTATGACTTTTATTTGTTCCACCTTTCGGTCTTCCCATATCTTTTCAACTCCTTTTCTTTATTTTAACATAAAAAATGATGGTAGACACTTTTTTTAGTGTCTACCATCATTTTATCATTTCACCGAAGGTCTCTTTTTATTTGGTTTAGCTACCGAATTTCATTGATTCAACGATGTAGTTGTTTACAATGTTTGCAACCTTTGTAGCCTCTGTCTTAATGTTGTATGCAGCGTTGCCGAGGAAGCACTGGAAGAAGTAGCCCATCTCTGCGCCGTTGAAGTCATTCATAGCAAGACCGAAGTGTACGTTCTGAGTAACGAAGTCGAAGTACTGTTTTCTCTGCTTGTAGTTGAAGTTGTAGTACTCGAATGTGTTAAGGTTGTCAAAGAGTGTCTCTGTAAATCTTGTAGCCCAAAGCTCCATAAACTTAAGCGCGATGCTTACGTTATCAGCCTTTGCAGTCTTCTTGGGAAGGAGCATACCCCAGCCGTAGTACTGGCATACGTCCACACCCTTACCCTCGTTGTTTGACTTGGGGAAGGGAACCCAGTTTATCTGGATATGCTTTGAATACTCTGTATCACGGTAAACCTGTGTATACATTGTTGCTGACATAAGGGTTGTGCCCTCGTACATGCCAACGTGCTCTTTCTGGTTACCTGCTGAAGTCTCCTGCTCAGGAGTACACTTGAAGTTTATCTGCTGCTTAACACCGCAGATGAACTCCCACGTTTCCATAACCTCAGGCTCCATCCAGTTGTTCTGAAGTGTAGGAAGTGCAGCGGTTGCGTCGATCTTTATAGATTCCTTACCGTTTGTTGCAGGCCATGTGTATGAGCAGTTTGAACCCCACTCAACGAAAGCAACAAGCTCTTTACCGTCTTTGGTTGTCTTAGGAGCAGAAAGCATGAACTTTTTGAAAGTATCCCAGCTCCAAGCGCCCTTCTCCCACATTGTATGCGGGTCAGAAAGACCAAGCTCCTGTGTAAGTGTCTGGTTGTACCAGAGAACGTCAACAACACCGATAGGTGCTACAACACGGAGTGTGTTACCCCAACGGCAAACGTCCATTGTGTTTTTACATACGCCGGGTGATGAACCGAGGTTGTTGATAGCGATAAGATCTGTGATAGATCTTGAGATACAAAGTACGTTAGGATAGATAACGTGGTTTGCATATACAACGTCGCACTGCTTACCTGCGTTCATGTACTGAAGAGCAGCTGCAGTTGATTTCTGATGCTGTTTTACCTCGTACTTGATTGAAAGACCTACTTCTCTCTTAAGATCCTTGAACCACTGCCACTCGTCGATGGTCTCACCCTTCTCGTTACGGTATGACCAGCCGGGGAAGTTGTCAGCAGTAAAGAACTGAAGTGTCTTACCCTTAAGATCCTTGATCGTTGTGCCGTCACGAACGAAGCCTGTATCGTCAATAGCGAATGACGGAAGTGCCTGTTTGTTTACCTGACGGTCACGGTTGATAAGCGGGTTTCTGTCAAAGTCGTACTTTGACTTCTCAGTAGCCTCACGCTCTGATTTCTCAAGACCCTGCTCGTCATCGGGGATAAAGCCGTTATCGTTTGAAACAGAGCCCTGGATAACGAAGTCCTCGTTGACCTCATGGTTACCTGTCTCGGTGATAGTGCCGTCCTCAGTCTCTTTGTACTGACCTGCGCCTTCACCCTTCTGCTCACCCTCGACCTCGGTAGAACCTGTGATCTCTTCTTTTTTACCGTCGGTCTTACCGTCGTCTTTGCCTTCTTCTTTTTTGTCTGAGTCAGCGCCCTCTTTGTCGCTTCCCTCATCCTTGTCGTCCTTGTCGTCTTTGTCGTCCTTATCGTCGCCCTCGGTGTTTGACTCATCGTCAACCGTGCCTGCCACCTCGGAGTCCTCATCATCATCGCCCTGTTTCTTACATGAAACTGCCATTGTAGCGAGCATGAGTACGATAAGAAGAAGCGCAAGGAGTCTGCTTATCTTTTTCATTTTTTTCTCCTTTCAGGATTATTTTTTTATTAAACCGCAGTTTTTACCCGCGAAATTTAAACTACTTTCATTTATATATGTAACAAAAAGCCAAAAACGTTTCACTTTTTATAAAAAAAGTTAAAAAATTTTCAAATTTGGTCTTTAAATATTATATATCAACAATTTAGCAATGTCAATAAAAATCCTTTGAGAGAATAATCCCTCAAAGGATTTTATAATTATGAACCGTATTTCATTGATTCTACGATATACTGCGATACGATGTTTGCAGCCTTTGTAGCCTCTGTCTTTACGTTGTAAGCGGGGTTGCCCGTAAAGGACTTAAAGAAGTTTGTATCGCTTGAAAGGGCCGAGCCATGATAGTCATTCATAGCAAGACCGAAGCAAACGTTCTTTGTTACAAAGTCAAAGTACTGCTTTCTCTGCTTGTAGTTGAAGTTATAGTACTCGAATGTGTTAAGATTATCAAAGAGTGTCTCTGTAAATCTTGTAGCCCACAGCTCCATGAATTTAAGCGCGGGACCTACGTTTTTCTCGTTCGCAGTCTTTTTGGGAAGAACCATACCGAAGCCGTAGTACTGGCAGATGTCCTTACCTGTTTCTGTGTTAGCCTTAGGGAAAGGTACCCAGTTAATCTGGATATGCTTTGAATACTCTGTATCGCGGTATACCTGTGTATACATGGTAGCCGACATAAGCGTCGTACCCTCGTAAAGACCGATATGCTCAGGCACGGTGCCTGCAACACGCTCACTTGACAGCTTGTAGTTTACGGTGTTGTGAATTTCTGTAATAAACTCCCATGCCGCAAGTACCTGTGGGTCAAGCCAGTTATTGATAAGTGTCGGAACGGGTGCTGTTGCATCAATACAAACTGCCGACTTGCCGTTCGTGTTAGCCCAAACGTAGTGTGTATTAGCCGTCCACTCAACAAGAGTTACAAGCTCCTTACCCTCTTTTGTAGTCTTGGGAGCAGAAAGCATATACTTTTTAAAGGTATCATAACTCCATGCGCCCTTTTCCCACATTGTGTGCGGGTCGGAAAGTCCGAGCTCCTGTGTAAGCGTCTGATTGTACCAGAGAACGTCAACAACACCGATAGGCGCGATAACACGGAGCGTGTTACCCCAACGGCAGACGTCCATTGTGTTTTTACATACACCGGGGGATGAACCGATGTTATTGATAGCGATAAGATCTGTTATCGAGCGTGAAAGACAGAGCGCCGAAGGATATACAACGTGGTTTGTATAAACAACGTCAAGCGCCTTACCTGCGTTCATGTTCTGAAGCGCGGCATTTGTCGAATTCATATGCTGTTTTACGGTGAACTTGATATTAAGACCAAGCTCTTTTTTAAGACCCTTGAACCAGTCCCACTCGTTGATGGTCTCACCCTTTTCGTTGCGGTATGACCATGCGGCGAAGTTATCGGCTGTAAAGAATGTAAGAGTTTTACCCTTAAGGTCTTTTATAGTCGTGCCGTCACGTACAAAGCCTGTATCGTCGATAGAAAACGACGGCATTGCGTTTTTGTTTACCTGACGGTCGCGGTTGATAAGCGGGTTTTTGTCAAAATCGTACTTGGAAGCCTCGGTCGCAAAGCGCTCGGACTTTTCAAGTCCCTGCTCGTCATCGGGGATAAAGCCGTTATCGTTTGTAACGGTGCCCTGA
>JAZPZR010000194.1:0-14750 GCA_045544795.1 Eubacteriales bacterium | reverse complement strand
CACTCGGTGTTGCGTTCGCAACGGGAAAGATCCACCAGCTCGGGATAGGTGCCCATCAGCAGGGAGGTTTCCCACTTGCCCGCATGGTCGAAGCCGCCGCATTTTTTCTGCGCCTCGGCGCCGATCAGCGGAATCACCTTGATATACGAGAAGGGATCGTCCCCGCCGCCGAGATCTTCGTAATAGGTCGCGTAATCATCGCTCCCCCACCAGCCGCGGCCGAGCTTTTCTTCCATATACTCCATGGTGACCTTTTTTGCCGCCTTATGGCAGGCAATGGTCATCGGCATCAGCCCCGCACCCTCCGTTTGATGATGGGGGATCAGATAGATATTTTTATGCCCCGCGTTGATCATGGATTTCAGGATGCAATAAAGATAATCGGCATAGGTATCCTCATCCACCTGGAAATGGGAGGGCTTGGCATCGCAGACCGCATAGGAGGCAACACCGTACCAGATCGGCGGGCAGACCACGATCTCCTTTTCCTTTTCCAGCTCCCGCAGGCAACCGTTCACCACCAGGGTATCGGTACCGCAAGAGGCATGGTGGGCATGGTATTCCATCGTTCCGATGGGGATAATAAAGGGAACCTTTCGGTCTACGGCGCTTTGAATCTCGTCGTAGAACATTTCAAGCATCTGCATAACGCTTCTCCTTAAAAGAGTTTTTCGGGGCAGATCTCGGGGATCTCGGGGCTGAGCATCTCAAAGCCGTTTTCCTTAACGACGATGCCCTTCTCCCAGCGCACACCAAAGGTATCGGCAGAAATGTAGGTATCCACCTGATAGCACATATTGCTCTTGAGGAAATAATCGGAGCTGGTTTCGCACCAGGGAGCTTCTACCTCGATGATACCGGTTCCGTGGAGAGGGCCGTAAACGTAGTTTTTCTCATAGCCGTGGTCAACGTAGAACTTATAGAAGCCCTTTGCGATATCAGCAGCATATACGCCTGCTTTTACCTGCTGCTCACTCCACTTGTGAGCCTCGCGGCAGAACTGAACGATATCCTTTCTCTGACCCTCAAGCTTGCCGAGACAGATGGGATAGCCGATAGCTGCCGAATAACCGTCTATCTTTGCAGAGAGGTTAAGCTGAACGATATCACCCTTCTGGAACTCACGGTATGACGAACGTGAAATTGCGTGACGTGTCGACGCCTCGGAGAATACGTACATGGGAAGACCCTCGTACTCTGCACCGTGCTCGTATACAGCCTTTTGCGCAACGCCTACCATCTGAAGCTCTGTCATGCCGGGGCGGATAGCCTTTATAACCTCTTCTGTCGCGATATTGGCAATTCTGTAGCCCTCGCGCAGACAGTTAAGCTCGTTCTCGCTCTTAATTGAGCGGAGTTCTACCATGATCTTGCCCGCATCAACGATCTCAGCCTCAGGAAAAGCATCACGGATAGCGTTGAAAATGGTAACAGAGGTATCAAGGAAGGATGCAATACCGATTCTGATTTTTTTACCCGTTACCTTTATGTACTTGAACACGTCGTCAAAGGTGTCGGGCTTAAGTTCGGGATATGCGGGGTCTGCGCCCTCACGGTAAGCGGTAAGAACAAAGGTCTTATCAAGCTTGTTTCTGTCAGCGCCGAATATAGCCGACTCAGGTCCTACCATACGCGCCGCCTCACCCGTTGCAGAGATTGCTACGCCTGCGCGCTCAAAAAGCGGCCAGAAGCCTGAAAAATATCTCGGGTTTGCATAGTCTGCCTCATTACCGTTAACAATAAGAGCATCGAGGCCTTCACGCTGTAAAATTGCCGCAGCGCGCTTTACTCTTTCTTTATACTCGTGATCGGGAATACAAATTCTTGACATAATTCTTTCTCCTTATTTTTTATTCACAATATCCGGGTGTTGTATAGAAATTCACAACTCTCGGCTCGGCGCGTCCGTACTGTGCAACGACAGGTACGTCACTTTCAAGCATTATTGCGTACTGCTCGCCCTCGTTTGCAGTATTACCGCAAAAATCATCAGCATTGTTTGAGCGCAGACAGCGCACGCGGCGGGCTTCAACCGTTGCCGTAAAGCTTACAGGCTCGCGGTCTGTGTACAAAAGTGTAAATTTAACGTGGGCGGTCTTGTCGGTCACGTTTGTTATTATTACCGACTCATGACCCGGTATTTCATTATCCCCCACAGGCGGAAGCTCCGCATCGGGAAATATCCATACCTTTTTTCCGTATTCCATAACTGACACCTCCAATAATACGTTTATATACATTATAACATTGACAAAGCCTGTTTGCATGTGATATTATCATATAAATTGGTAAAATATTCACTTTTTGGGGGTGTTATTTTGCAAAAATTCGATTACGTTGATAAAAACAGGCACGGCACTGCAGAATTCCCCGTCGAATATTATTACGTCGACAGTCATCATCCGCGCTACCATATGGCATTTCACTGGCATAACGAGTGGGAGCTGATACGGGTAAAAGAGGGTACTCTTGCCGTAATGCTCGGTGACACTCAGTATACGGTAGGCGCAGGCGGACTTCTGCTTGTTGCGGGGGAGACGCTTCACGGCGGTGAGCCGAGCGACTGCGTTTACGAGTGTCTTGTGTTTGATTTATACGGGCTGTTTAAAAAGAATGAGGCGGTAAAGCCATATCTTCGTCCCTTTTACAGACAGGACCTGACGCCCGACTGCGTTTTTGGCACAGACGACAGACCGCCAAACGCACTTATGGACATATTTTCACAGGAGTCGCCCTGCCGTGAGCTTGAGGCGGTGGCGGCGGTAGCGGGTCTGTTTGCGTGGCTGATAAAGGAAAAGCGGTTTGATCACACGCCGACGGGCGCAAGATGGTCACAGCGTATAAAGCCTGTGCTTGAGTATATCGAGGCGCATTATAACGAGCCGTTATCGCTTGATACGCTTGCCTCTGTCGCGGGCATGAACTCACGGTATTTTTGTAAGGTATTTTATCTTCTGACAAACAGTACGCCGATAAACTACCTCAATTTTTACCGAATCGAGCATGCGGCGTATCTTATCGAGTCGACCGACCTTCCCATAACCGATATCGCGGCGGAGTGCGGATTCTGGGAGAGCAGTTATTTTACCAAGGTATTCAAAAAATACAAAAACACAACACCGCTGAAATACAGACAGGACAACAAAAGGAGAAGCAGTTATGAAGCTTAATTACAAACGCGTTATTCTTGTCGGCATGGCATTTTTTCTGATAAGTGCATTCTGGCAGGCATATGATTCCATTATTCCGCTCATACTTACAAACCACTTCGGACTTCCGCAGTCGGTATCGGGCACGATAATGTCGGCGGACAACGTGCTCGCGGTGTTTATGCTGCCCATTTTCGGCGCGCTGTCGGATAAGGTAAACACGCGCTTCGGCAAACGCACACCCTTTATTTTTATCGGTACCGTTATTGCGGTGATAGCCTTTATCGCGCTGTCTTTTATCGACAATATTCAGCTTGCAAACATAATCGCGGCAAATGTCGGTGAGAGCACCGATGCCGGCAAGCTTGCGCTTGAAATAACGCTTAAAAACCCGATAGCGCTTATCGGCTTTATCTTAACTCTTATAGTTGCGCTCGTTGCGATGGCGACCTTCCGTTCGCCTGCAGTCGCGCTCATGCCCGATATCACCGTAAAACCGCTTCGTTCAAAGGCAAACGCGATAATAAATCTTACGGGTACCGCAGGCGGAATACTTGTGCTTGTGCTGGGAATTATATTTGCTACATCAAAAAATCACTATATGAGCTATACAGGCTATTTTCTTGCAGTAGCGGGTATAATGCTTGTCGGATTTTTAATATTTATGCTTACCGTCAAAGAAAAAAAGTGGGCGGCGGAAATGAAGGAACAGTCGGTGTCCCTCGGTCTTGAGCAAAGTGACGAACAGGCAGGTCAGGGCGGTAAAATTCCACGCGACGTGTTTAAATCGCTTATTCTGATACTCGCGTCGGTGGCGCTGTGGTATATCGGTTATAACTCTATCACAAGTAAATATTCGGTATATGCTACAAATATCCTCGGCTTTGACTTTAACCTAACGCTTATCATCGCGCAGGCGGCGGCTATCGTGTCATATATCCCCGTCGGCATTATCGCGTCAAAGCTCGGCAGACGTAAGACGGTGCTTGCAGGCGTCGTGATACTTGCATCAGCCTTCCTTATCGGTTATTTTATAACACCAAGTACGCCCGAATTTATCATGTTCCCGATATTTATTCTTGCAGGCATCGGCTGGGCAACGATAAACGTAAACTCGTTTCCGATGGTAGTCGAGCTTGCGAAGGCGGGCGACGTCGGTAAATACACAGGCTACTATTACACCGCCTCAATGTCGGCGCAGATAGTTGCGCCGATACTGTCGGGATTTTTGTACGATATTTTCGGCATGCGTCACGTGTTTTTCTCATTCGGCGCGCTGTTCGTTGCGCTGTCCTTTGTGACAATGCTCTTTGTACGCCACGGCGACTCTGAAATTATAGAAAGAAAAAGTGCCATAGAGCACCTTGACGTTGACTGATGATTACTGTTTGTATAATTCTTGGCATAATATTACTGCTTGCAATACTTTATTTTACGGTATTTATCCGCCCGCGCGGGAAAGCTCCGAAAAATCCGCGGCTTTTATGCAACTACGCGCACCGCGGTCTGCACGGAAAGGACGTGCCCGAAAACTCGCTCGATGCGTTTGAGCTTGCCTGTAAAAAGGGCTACGGCATCGAGCTTGACGTACAGCTGTCGCGTGACGGCGAGGTAATGGTGTTTCACGACTATACCCTTATCCGTATGACCGGTGAAAAGGGTAAGCTTTGCGAATACGATGCAAAGGCGCTGAAAGAATTAAAGCTTTCGGACAGTACGCAGTATATCCCCACCTTTAAAGAGGTGCTCGCACTTGTAAACGGCAGGGTGCCGATACTTGTAGAGCTTAAGGGCGAAAGTCTTGACACAAGCCTTTGTTCTCCCGTTGCGGATATTTTAAAGGGGTATAAGGGTGATTACTGTATTGAGTCGTTCAATCCGTTTTTGCTCGCAAAAATGAGAACGCTTTTAAAGGACGCGTATTACGGTCAGCTTTATACCAACGTCTGCCGTGACAAGAAAAACTATAATCCGCTTAATATTTTGCTTACGGGCATGGCATTCAATTTTATCGCCCGACCTGATTTTATTGCATACAATAAAAAAGACAGGCATAGCGCGCTTGTAAAACTCACCACCCGCCTCTACCACGCAAAAAAATTCGTGTGGACGATAAAAAACGGCGACAAAACGGATGCCGACGAGCACGCCATATTTGAAAAATAAATTGTGGTTTAACGGGGAAACTAACCATAGGCTCGTCAGATTGTCAAGCCAAATGCTCACGCATTTTTGTCCCCGACTTCGCACCAAAAACCTACAAAACGCTCCGCAGGAGCCTTTTGCTTAACGGTTTTTGCTCCCTCGGAGTTCGAATCTCTTTTTATTTCAATAAAAAAAACATAAGCACCACAAAGGGTACTTATGTTTTTTGGTGGACCTGAAGAGATGCAGGCATTGCCTGCCGTGCTTGTCGACCCAAATGCTCACGCATTTTTGTCCCCGACTTCGCACCAAAAACCTACAAAACGCTCCACAGGAGCCTTTTGCTTAACGGTTTTTGCTCCCTCGGAGTTCGAATCTCTTTTTATTTCAATAAAAAAACATAAGCACCACAAAGGGTACTTATGTTTTTTGGTGGACCTGAAGAGATTCGAACTCTCGACCCCCACAATGCGAATGTGATGCGCTCCCAACTGCGCTACAGGCCCGATAGGATAATTATATCACCTGAGCCGCAAAAATCAATAATTTTTTTAAAAAATTCCGTCAGTATTGAGTATATCAAGCACGTTGTCGACGCAGAGCTTCGGCAGATACTTGTTTTCAAGCGTCCACGGTGAGCGCGAACGCACCCATATCGGCACAAATCCGCTGTTCAATGCGCCCATAACGTCATTTTTCGCGTTATCACCGACGTAATAGAGTTCACTCGGCTTAATCCCAAGCAGGTCGGCGGTGTATAGAAAAATTTCGGGATTGGGTTTTTCATACTTGCGGTTTTTTTCATCCCCATACTTAAGCTTTGCATACTCGCCCGATATTATTATTTTGTCAAAGCAGTCACGCAGTCCAAGCATATCCAGCTTATTGTACTGATACTTCAAGTCGTCGGCATTTGTCAAAAGCGCCACCGCATAACCGCGGTCTTTAAGCTCTTTTAAAAATTCGGGAATACCGTCAAATTTTACTGCAAACTCAAAAAAACCCTGTTTTGCCAGAGCCCTGAACTGCTCGTAGGTCGGCGTGTTATCGGCATTGAAAAAGAATTCATTTACAAGCGCAGGATAAAGCGCCTCCCATCCGTTAAGTATATATATCGGCTCGGTATGTAATACGTGATCTATTGCTTTTTCTATGTCGTAGGCAGGGTTGATATACGGCATTATGCGTTTTTCGTAGGCGCGCATAAACGCCTCTATCGTACCGTATCTGTCGTAAAGTGTGTTGTCAAGATCAAAAACAAAGCCTTTCATATCTGCCTCCGTGGTGATTTTGCTGATATTATACCATATTGACGGATTTTGTCAATTGCCGTAGTATTTCTCCTGCTCGTCTATAAGTGCGAGCTGCCATTCTGTAGGCGCAAAATCGGGATGCTCATAGGTTTTATCGGGATTCCCCTGATGCTGAGCGTACGTTTCATTCCAATACTGATTGAAGTTATAAATATGAAACCGCTTTGTTTCAAGCTCACGGTCAAAGGCGAAGTCCTTGTCAATAATATATTTTTTGTACATTGAGTATTCAGCGCCTGGTGCATCCTCTGAAAACGGAATATAGTCTACGTCAAGGCGGAGCGTTGATAAAAGGTCAAGCGAATAGCGGATGTCCGAATCCTGCGTTTTTGCATGAATTATGTATTCTATACCGTCGTAGATAGTGCCGTATATGCTTTTATCGGTAAAGGTAAATCCGTCGCCCGTTGTTGTCATTCCAAAGCCGCCTGATACCCAGACGTATTCACCCGGGCGTCTTTTACCGTAGTACGACTCAAGGATACAAACCTCTACGTAAGATACGGTATCCATTGGCGGTGATTGGACATCAGATCCATGAGTGACGCGTTGCAACGTGCGTCCCGTGGCTTTTGCACGGACTACGATGTTTTGCGCCAAATTCATCATATCTTCCCATTCGTCAATGGACTTGCGCGTCCATCCGTCAGGGGAGGGAGTTTTGTGCTCGGGCGGTGTGCCGTAGTCCTTTGTTTTTACAGTGTCGGTAATTATGGAATAATATCCGTTGTGGTCACACACTACGGTACCCTCGCCGTAAAGCTCGACAAGACGCGAGGCTTTTGAGTCGGTATTGGGGTCAACAATCTTTTCGCAGGTGCTGTCTATCAGAGCATCGGCAGGCAAAGACGGATGCGACTGAGTATTTTCTTGTTGTTCCTGCTTCTCTGAATTTTCGGCGGACTCTTGCTGTGAGCTTGCCGAAAAAGCAACCTCGCCGTCGTCATCGGGCATGCGTTTGCATGACGAGGCAGAAAAAACGATGGCAACCAGAATGAAAAAGGCAAAAAATCTTTTCACGGCAAAGTCCTCCTTAAAAATTTTATCTATAATAATTATATCATAACTGAATTTTTTAAAAAAAGACTTGATTTTTTTAAATTTGTATGTTAATATAATTCTTGCATTTGATGCATGCGCTGATAGCTCAGCTGGATAGAGTGTCTGACTACGAATCAGAAGGTCGGGGGTTCGAGTCCCTTTCAGCGCGCCAGATAAAGACAGTTAACCCTTTAGGGTTGGCTGTCTTTATTATTTTGCATCGGTAGGGACTCGAACCCTGTGAGGGCACAAAACGTAAAGAAAAACTTGAAAAAACAGGCTTAAAAGTGATACGTATATGTAATATTGATATTGATAAAAACTTTAATGGAGTTTGTGAATATATAGATAGTTTGGTCAAAATAAACTACCCCTCCACCGCTGACGCGGTCCCCCTCCCCTGACAAGTGGAGGTTGAAAAGTTACCGTGTAATAATAGAGAAAGTTGGGATAAACTACTTTATCCCAACTTTCTTTTTGATTTATTCAAACTTTCTCCAATGCTTTTTAGCTCTAATCTCTGAAATCAAACAGTTCCTTAGGTGATACCTCAAGCACCTCACACAATTTGAAAATCACGTCAAAAGAAACGCCGACGTTTCCAAGTTCAATAGCGCTTATGTGAGAG
This sequence comes from Eubacteriales bacterium, assembly GCA_045544795.1. Classification (GTDB taxonomy): domain Bacteria; phylum Bacillota; class Clostridia; order Oscillospirales; family QAKW01; genus RGIG9041. The sequence goes on along the minus strand of JAZPZR010000194.1, from coordinate 6,474 downwards.
CGATCGATATCAACAAGTTCGGCAAGCTGTAATTGTGTGAGCTTTTTTCTTTTTCTGTAATACACAACGTTAAGACCAAATTTTTCATATAAACTTTTATATTCCTTTTTCATACGCTCACCTCTTACATATATTTTAATGTATAGACAAGCTTACATAAACCTTGTGAAAACACCGTAATGCTATTGACACAAGTCATTTTATGAATTATAATGTCATTTAAATAATATATTATGCAATAAGCGAGGTGATAACACACCAATAGTATGCCAAAAGAAATAATATATTATAATCAGGAGGAAACAAATGAAAAAAAGAATTTTAAGTTTTGTGGTTATTTTGGCAATGACCCTCAGTTTTTTACCTACCATTTCAATTGCCGACATTGCGACAAGCGGCGCGCTGGGTGACAATCTCAACTGGACATTTGACGTTGATACAGGTACTCTTACCATCAGCGGAACGGGCGATATGATAGACTCGATATGGTCACCGTTTAAAGACTTCAGCGATAATGTTTTAAAGGCTGTAATAGAAGAAGGTGTGACCTCAATCGGCGAAAACGCCTTTAACTATTGTGAAAGTCTTACCACAGCTGATATTTCCGACAGCGTAATAACCATTTCCGACAATGCCTTTTTAGGCTGCAAATCACTTACAAGTGTCGTGATCGGTAACGGTGTTGCCACAATCGGTAATGACGCTTTCCGTTCTTGCACCAACCTAAATAACGTTACAATGGGTTCAAACGTCCAGACCATAAAAAGAGACGCATTTTCAGGTTGTACCGCACTTACGTCGATCGTGATTCCGGACAGCGTAACAACAATTGAGGATTATGCTTTTGAATCATGCGATGCTCTTACCTCTGTAGTGATTCCCGACAACGTAATTTCAGTCGGAGCAAACATATTTGATAAATGCAAAAATTTAGCAAACGTTAATATCGGCAATAAAGTACCCGCTATATCAGAGGGCATGTTCGAAGGATGCACTTCTCTTTCGGATGTAACTATAGGAAGCAGTGTTGCTTCGATAGAAAAGGATGCTTTTAACGGATGCTCTGCTCTCACTTCAATTTCAATTCCCGAAAGCGTAACAGCAATAAAAGAAAATGCTTTTTTAGGCTGTGACGCGCTTTCGGAGATCGTTCTGCCCGACAACGTAACTTCAGTGGGCAGTTATGCATTTTCAGTCTGCGATAATCTGAAAAAGGCAACTCTGTCAAATAACATTACAGTTATTGAGGAGCATCTTTTTGACAACAGCGGATTAAAAGCTATATATATTCCCAAGCAAGCAGAGCTTGTTAAAAAAGACGCTTTTGACGCAACTGAGCTTGCTTACGTTTATTACAGCGGCAACGAAGAAGACAGACAGAATCTCGTTGTTCTTGAAAATAATGAGATGCTTACCAACGCAAAGTGGATTTACAATGCAACCGAGTTGCCCGAACATATTTATGCCGACGAATGCGATACGGACTGCGAAATCTGTGGTTTGGGAAGAGAAGCACCCCACGCATACGGCGAATATGTATCTGACAACAATGCAACAACTGAAGCTGACGGCACAAAAACCAGAGAATGTTCAGAGTGCGGAAATAAGGAAACGGTTACAGACGTAGGTTCAAGAATACTTTCTCCCGCAGAATTGACTGAGATATTTTCCGCGGCAAGCGACTCGTATTTTTCTGTATTTCTTTTCGAGCAGCCTCTTGACAACGAGCATAGGCTTGCAGCCTTTATTCTTTCAAAGTATTATCAGGAGATAGCAGAGTATGAAGACGCTGCTTCACCCGGTATATATAACGTCCCCGAAGACATATTTGAAGCACTTGTGAGCAAGACCTTTGTAATGACCGATGACCAGGTCGCATCACTGAAAGAATCTGAAATATACCGTGAAAACAACGGAGATCCGTATTATACAGTCGGTATGATCGAGACGTTTTCAGACGAGCCGCCTCTCTACTACGGTTATACGGATAACGGAAACAACCAATATACGTTGTATGCCGTCTGGTCTTCTGACGTGGTAGAAGAAGACACAGAACTTGAGGGAGAAGACGGTGTAGACTACGTTAAATATTACGGCGCCAAATTCCCCATAACCTTCGGGTATGCGCTTGATGTAAATTATACAAACGGCACCGTACAGTATAAAGGTTATACTGTTATTGAAGAAACATCCGAATTAACTGAAATTGCAAAAACACCCGGTTACGTAAGATATAACGGAACGGTAGTTGAGCCTCATACACACAGCTTTGGCGAATACGTGTCAGACAACAATGCCACGACTGAAGCCGACGGCACAAAAACACGCGTTTGTTCAGGCTGCGGATACAAAGAGACCGTAACGGACGTTGGTTCTAAGCTTCCCACGGTCACACCTACTCCCGAACCCACACCCACACCGACTCCCGACCCTGTCCCCTCTCCCACGCCCGAAGAGAAACCTGTTGAGATTATAGATACGACAAAGGTATTTACAGACGTCAAGGCAAACAAGTGGTACACAAACGCTGTAAACTATGCGTACTCGCACAGCTTTATCGCAGGTGTTTCGGCAACCGAGTTCGGACGCGACGTATCAGTAACACGCGGTATGTTTATCACAATTCTTGCAAGAATTGCGGGTGTTGACACGTCAAAAGCCGCCAACAAGGTCGAAACAAAATTCACCGACGTAAAATCGGGCAAGTATTACACCGCGGCAATCAAGTGGGCAAGTGAAAACAATATCGTAAGCGGTCTTTCGGATACCGACTTCGGACCTGAAGCGTCAATCGAGCGTCAGCAGCTTTGTACGATGATAGTAAACTTTGCAAAGTTTATGAAGGTAGACCTTACCGCGTCGCAGGCAGAAATTGTCTTTGCAGACGGCGGCAATATCCGTAAATACGCAAAGACAGCGGTCAAGGCTTGCCAGATGGCAGGAATCGTCAGCGGTTACGCATCGGACGGCGGTACGGAATTCAAGCCTTTAAATACCGCAACACGCGCAGAAGCCGCGCAGATACTCTATAAATTCCATAAGGATTTTGTAGTAAAATAATAAAAAAGATCTTGCAACTGTAGGAGTTTGAACACACAGATCGAAATTTAAAATAACTTCTGATTCGTGCAATCTTTCCATAAAAAGACATATCCCATTCGGCGTATGTCTTTTTATATTATGATCGGCAGGAAATCGAACCCTGTAAGGCACATCAATACAAAAATATGATTGACATCAAATGTACATTGTGATAAACTAAAAATACAATTTTTTATATGGAAGGTGAAACTATGGAACATATTAAGACCATCGAAACTCGTAATCTGTGTGACAGTGCTAAAAACGGCGGTTGCGGCGAATGCCAGACCTCATGTCAGTCTGCTTGTAAGACAAGCTGCGGCATTGCAAACCAGAAGTGCGAGAACACCAAGGAAAGCAAGTAATTGCATACCAAAAAAATGCCGCCGATCACGGCGGCATTTTTTCGTAAAGGAGAATAAGAAATGATTCATCAATATAAACTGGGCGGTTTTAACGTTGTGCTTGACGTCTGCTCAGGCTCAGTTCACGTGGTAGATGAGGTCGCCTACGATATCATCGCGCTGTTTGAAGAGAAAAACCGCGAGGATATACTTTCTGCCATGCAGACAAAGTATGCCGACCGCGCCGATATTTCCAAAGAGGATATTGAAGAGTGCTACGCTCAGGTTGAAGCCCTCAAGGATGCGGGAAAGCTTTTTGCACCCGACACCTTTGAGCCTATGGCGGGACAGCTCAAGCAAAAGACCGCGGGTGTCGTAAAGGCGCTCTGCCTTCACGTAGCGCACACCTGCAACTTAAACTGCTCATACTGTTTTGCAAGTCAGGGCAACTACCACGGTGACCGCGCGGTAATGTCGTACGAAGTGGGCAAGCAGGCATTGGATTTCCTTATTGAAAATTCGGGAAGCAGAAAAAATCTTGAGGTAGACTTTTTCGGCGGCGAGCCTCTGATGAATTTTCAGGTTGTAAAGGATCTTGTTGCGTATGCCCGCAGTGTTGAAAAAGAAAAGGGCAAAAATTTCCGTTTTACACTCACCACCAACGGCGTTCTTGTTGATGACGACGTGATAGAATGGGCAAACCGCGAGTGCAGTAACGTGGTACTCAGTCTTGACGGACGAAAAGAGGTCCACGACCGATTCCGCGTAGATTATGCAGGGGGTGGCAGCTGGGAAAAGATAGTACCCAAATTCCAGAAGTTCGTGCAGGCACGCGGCGGCAAGGAATACTACATGCGCGGTACCTTTACCCATGCAAACCCCGACTTTTTAAAGGATATACAGGTCATGCTCGACCTCGGCTTTAACGAGCTGAGCATGGAGCCTGTAGTCTGCGCTCCAAGTGACCCGTCCGCCCTAACCGAAAAGGATATGGACACCGTTATGGAGCAGTACGAAAAGCTTGCGGAACTTATGCTTGAGCGCGATAAGGCGGGAAAGCCCTTTACCTTCTACCACTACATGATCGACCTGTCTGGCGGTCCTTGTATCTATAAGCGCATATCCGGCTGCGGCAGCGGTACCGAATATATGGCAGTCACTCCCTGGGGCGATCTCTACCCCTGCCATCAGTTTGTCGGCGAGGAACGCTTTAAGCTCGGTGATATATGGGAAGGTGTTACCAATACCGAGATACAAAACGAGTTTGCCGCATGCAACGTCTACGCTCATCCCGAGTGCCGTGATTGCTGGGCAAGACTTTACTGTTCGGGCGGTTGTGCGGCTAACGCTTACCATGCGACAGGCTCCGTCACCGGTGTTTACGAGGACGGCTGTAAGCTGTTCCGCAAACGAATGGAGTGCGCCATCATGGTAGCTATTGCCCGCGCGCTCGGTGAATAATATGGAAACCCCTATCTGTGATTTTGTTAAAAAATACGCTTGCTCTGACACCTGCCGTATGCATATGCCGGGGCATAAAGGCTCAGCATATCTTGGGATAGAGCATCTTGATATTACAGAGATTCAGGGTGCGGACAGTCTTTACGAGGCGGAAGGCATCATCGCGCAAAGCGAAGCCAATGCAAGCAAGATTTTCGGGTGCAGGACGCTCTATTCTACGGAAGGCTCGTCCCAGTGCATCCGCGCAATGCTGTATCTTATCTCACTCTATGCAAAGCAGTCGGGTAAAAAGCCTCTGATCGCTGCAGGAAGGAATGCGCACAAGGCATTTCTTACCGCCGCGGCGACGTTGGACGTAGATATACATTGGCTGTACCCTGAAAATGCAGTCAACTACCTTTCCTGCGACCTGACGGCTGACGGGCTTGAAGAATATCTGCAAAACGCGAAAACCAAACCGACAGCAGTTTATCTGACAAGTCCCGATTATCTCGGAATGACAGCAGACGTACGCGCTATTGCCGAGGTCTGTAACCGTTGCGGAGTTTTGCTTGCTGTGGATAATGCCCACGGCGCTTACTTAAAGTTTCTGCAAAGATCCATGCATCCTATAGACCTTGGTGCAGATATCTGTTGTGATTCTGCTCACAAGACCCTGCCCGTGCTTACAGGCGGCGCTTATCTGCATTTATCTGACAAAATGGATAAGGCTGTGGGAGAACAAGCCAAAAACGCTCTCATGCTGTTTGGTTCCACAAGTCCGTCCTATCTTATTTTGCAGTCTCTTGATGCCGCAAACCGACACCTTATCGGTTATCCTGAGCAGTTACGCAAGCTGATTACGAAAACAGAGGCTTTCAAAGCCGCGCTTTTACGGCAGGGATACCGATTGTACGGAAACGAGCCGTTAAAGCTGACCATTCAGACAAAGCCGTACGGATATACCGGAGTTCAATTAGCAGAGCTTATAAGACAGTCGGGAATCGAACCCGAATTTGCAGACCCTGACCATATTGTACTGATGCTGTCTGCAAATACCGACGGCAAAACGCTTGCGTTTCTTGAGCAGGTACTTTGTCATATTCCGTCCCGCCCGCCCGTTACGGACGAGTGTCCCGCATTTACTCCGGGGGTGCAGGTGATGTCGATACGGGAGGCGGTTCTTTCCTGCTCGGAGCTACTTCCGACAGAGCAGTGCCGCGGACGGATACTCGCAATACCTTCAGTCAGCTGTCCGCCTGCCGTTCCTATCTTAATTTGCGGTGAGCGTATAGATGAGCACGCAATAGAATGCTTTAAATATTACGGTATTAACCGTTGTTACGTTGTAAAATGATATAAAAAGGGGATGTAAAAATTCTCCGGAACGCAAAAAGCCAGAAAAAACAAGGGAAAAAGAAACTAATAAAATCCCGTAGAACAACAAAATGAAAGAAAAGTGTTGCATTTTTTTACTTTTATGCAACACTTTTCTCTTTTTTATATGCTTTTTGCTACTTCCAAACCTCACCACTCGGCGTACCTTTGTACGCCGTCGGGCAAGCCTACGGCTCGGTTTGAAACTTCCGAAAAATTTTTTCTATCCCCT
>JAZPZR010000193.1:0-8016 GCA_045544795.1 Eubacteriales bacterium | reverse complement strand
AAAGAAAAGAAGAACTTTGCGAAAATACGGGCGAGTGGTTGCAAAACGGTATTGAACTATTTGAGGAAGATGAACCACCTTGGGTGCATTTTGAAACAACATTATTTGTTGGCGAAAGAGTTTTATCTGTAATACAGCAAGATAGTATTTATCTTGTTCAGTTTGATGATTTTACATTAAAACTTATTCCTCACTCAAATGGCGAAAGTATAAATGGATTACACAATCAAGACCACTGGTCATATAATTATGTTTTAGGGTGTAACCGACATTTGAAAAGGAAGTGTCCTCATTGTGGTGCTGACGGAGAAATTTTATTGGATTTTGTAAGTGATTATATTGTCAGATGCAAAAAATGTAAAAAATCAACTTGGGCTGCTATGAATTTAATTGATGCAATTAAAGACTGGAATAACGGAGAACTCAACTGTATAGTTGATGATATTAAAATTGAATAATTTCCCTCTTTTGCAGATAGCAGGACAGACTACAATCAAAGAAGGCAAGTAATTAGGCTTATAATGTGAAATTTATCGCCCTGCCAGGTAATCGGCGGGGCGATTTCTTTGAATATTGACAGCAAAAGAATTATGCATTATAATTCATACGGAAGTTGATACACGTTTTGGGCGTACACTTCGGGGAATTTCATCGAGAAATTCAACTTCTCAAACGACTTGGTCGGCAAGGCCACGAAGGTTATTCGTTGCACCTACCGAACCAAGTTTGTTTTTTATTTCCCTTTTTTGCTGATAACACCACAGACTACAATTAAGGAATCTAAGTAATTAGGCTTATAAAGAAAAACTATCCGTCCGAATTTTTTCGGCGGATTTTTTTGCAAAAGTCCGTTTTATTGGACACAAGGTGCGGTATAATGTATTCAAGAGGTGAGAAAAATGAACAATCGCATAGAAGGTCTATTTAATTTATGCAAGGAACAACCGTTTAGTATTGATAAGATTAAAAACTACATAGCAGAAAACCAAATGTCCGGTGAAGAAGTAACTCGCGTTGCACTTAAACTATGTGATTACGGTACGTTCTCTTACAGTGAATATATCTATCACAATAATATCGAACCTGAACCGCACGAATTATCTACATATAACTGGGAAGCTCTATTTGACATTCTCATTGACAACGGTTTAGACCCAGACCTCGTCATTTGCGACGATGGAATAAATTACGAAAATATTCTTCAATCAGTGCAGTTCTTTGACGACGGTGACCTTGCCCCAAGAGTATTAAGAAACATCCTCTCCAAAAGAGGAAACCCCAATATTATGATCGACTGCATCTCTTTCTTTGAGGAAGTAGATTCTGATTTTGTGATAGATATTCAGATGAAGCTACTTCCCATAAAGCGACAGTTCGACAGAGCGTTTAGTGTGTGGTTGGTGCTAGTTGGGTTTGGTGGTGTAATTAAAGGAGGTAAATCTCCCGTTACTATGTGCAATAATTACTCTCCCAAAATCTTTAAAGAGTTTGAAAAATTCACATGCAAAATCTCTTACACAGAAAAAGATTTTGATTTACAAATAATTGACAAGGAAACAGATACCGTTGTAGCAACGGTATAGGGTGAGAAAAATGAAGCAAACATGGAGATATGCCGTTACCGGCAACATAAAGAAAACACGAATTGACGAAAATGGTGTTTTACGATATGGCACCGCTGCATTTAAGGGGAATACAAAAGTGTATCTTTGCGGTCGCCTATGGGATGAAAGAATACCGGACGAAAACAAAACGGAGATTGCTGTTTTAGGGCTCAGCCGCGGCAGGAAATATTACGTTGACACCGTTCCGTTTGAACTGATTGAAAACCTGAGAATCACAAGAGTATACACACTGCGAGTGCTTGATATAATGTCTGACTTTGAGTTCTGCGAAGGCTGGTGGGGCAGCACGCAGCAGGAAAGAGACGATGCATCGGCATTTTTAAGACGTATAAAAGAAACACACGGGATAGAATAACCGTTTTCACTATTATATAAAAAGGAGAGAAATATCATGTTAGGCGCTGTTTGCGGAGACGTTTTAGGCTCCACCTATGAATTTGAAGAAAAAAAGTACAATGACCCGCGAAAAATAAAGCTTTGTCTTGAATCTGACACATTTACTGACGACACTGCGCTTACGCTTGCAGTCGCAGACTGGTTACTGCACGACGTTGACAGCAATTATTACGACGACGAGGCGTTAAAGCTCGCTCTTGCAAAGCAGTTTTTAAAATACTCAATGCACACATTTAAAAGCGGTGAAGGAAATCTCGGTTTTGGCGGCAGTTATTACCAATGGTGTGCAAAAGCCGACCTTATAGGAGAGTTTACTCCCTACAACAGCTTCGGCAACGGTTCGGGCATGCGCGTTGCACCTGTGAGTTGGTTTTTTGACACAATGGAAGAAACGATGCGTTTTGCAAAGCTTTCTGCAGACGTAACACACGATCACCCCGAAGGACAGAAGGGCGCCGCCTGCATTGCCGCGGCAATTTTCCTTGCAAGGCAGGGCAGATCCAAAAAGGAAATAAAGGATTATCTTTTAAGGGCATTCGGTTACAGCCTTTTAAACAAGACGGCAACCGAGCTTCGTAACGAATGCTCATGGAGTGAGATATGTCAGGACACGGTGCCCATGTCAGTTGTTGCGTTTTTAGAAAGTGAGGACTACGAAAGCGCCATACGGATCGCGATTTCCTACGGCAGTGATTCGGACACGATAGCAGATATGGCGGGCGCGATCGCCGAGGCATATTACCGCACTATCCCTGAAAATATCTTGACCTTCTGCCTGTCAAAGCTTCCAAAAAACCAGCGCATTCTTATATCGGAATTCTATTCGCGTATAAAGTAACTGCACTATTTTTTATTGACGTCTTTTGCGTTTAAACCAAAATACTTTTTAAATGCCCTTGAAAAATTATGTATGGAAGAATAGTTTAATTTCTCACTTACCGCGGTGACGCTGCTCCCCTCTTCGAGCAGTTTCATCGCTCTTTCCATTTTAAGCTTTATAAAATACTCACTTATTGAAAAATTAGTTGTTTTCGAAAAAACCGCAGACAGATAGTTGTAGCTGTAATTAAACTCATTCTCCAATTGGTGCAGAGTTTTTACGGTATAGATATTTTCATCAAGATAATCGATGATCCTGTAGACAAGCATTGACTCGGCGTCTATTTCCTCCGAAATGTTTTTGCCGCGTTCGGGTGCATACGCCCGTATGATCTCAATAAGTATTCTCGATATAGAAAGGCTTACCGATTCCCTTGAAAGAAAGTCGGTCGTTTTAACTTCGGACAGTATACTATCAATATCGCTGTGTATAACGGGAATATTTATTATTCTGTTTTCACCCTGTTCTATATGCTTTTTTATAATAGAAACGTATTTTTCGCCAAGAGTTGAAGGTAAGGGTGTAAACCCCAAAAAGTGAAACCGAAGCGGGTCGTCCTTATCGGAGCTTATTGCATGCCCTTCCCCGTTCAAAGAAAAAAAGCAGTCGTTTTTGGATATTTTCTCACCCTTATCTGCAAAAACCTCACCCTTGCCCGACACCGCAAAGGTTATTTCAAAGCACTTTTGCTTATGAGGCTCAATAACAGCATTATTTTTACAGTACATCTCCCCCACCTGATACAGCAGATAATCACCGCAGGGCAACAGATTATATGAAAAATGGTTATTATCGTGAAAAATATAATCAGACATGGTTTTCTTCCCCTAATTTATCATTATTCAGTATTATATCATAAAAAATGATAAATTTAAACAATTATTATGATAAAGACAAAAACGGTTTTTCAGGCTAAAATAGAATTAACACATTGAAAGGAATAATTGCCATGAAAACAATTGCCGTTATCGGTTGCGGAAGAATTGCCAATTTACAGCACTTCCCTGCGCTGTCAAAAATACAGGGTGTACGAATCAAATATGCATGCGACATTATTTCAAGCAAGGCGGAAAAAGCAAAAGAGGATTTTCCGATAATCGAAGAGGTCATCACCGACTACAAGGTTGCGCTCAAGGATAAAGAGGTAGAGGCGGTTTACGTACTCACCCCAAATTACGCTCATTACACGATTACAATGGAAGCGCTCAAAGCGGGCAAGCACGTTTTCTGCGAAAAGCCGATCACCGTAAACTACGCCCTCTCAAAAGAAATGGCAGACGAGGCAAACAAGCAGGGTAAAATGCTCAACATCGGTGTCTGCAACCGTTATCAGAAATCTGTTGAAATGCTTGAAGAGTGGAACAGGCTTGGTAAGTTTGGTAAGATCTATCACATCTACTGCTCTTTCAGAGAATTCAGGTCTATTCCCGGTCTTGGCGGCGCATTTACCACCAAATCACAGTCGGGCGGCGGTGTCTTAATAGACTGGGGCGTTCATTTTCTCGATCTGATCCTTTATATTTTAGGCGGTGCTAAGCTTGACACTGTTACCTGCGACGCTTACAGCGAAATTGCGAAGGATATGAAGGCATATAAATATCACGGCATGTGGGCAGAGGATACCGCGGACGTTGAAAAGGGCACAAATGACGTTGACGATTATATATCGGGTCATATAAGAACCGACAAGGCAAGCATCTCCTTTAACGGTGCATGGGCTCAGAACGTAAACAAAAAAGAAATGTTTATCGACTTTTTAGGAGACAAAGGCGGAGCACGTCTCACCTACGGCGGTAAATTCACCTACTACGACGGACAAACGCTTGAGGAAATAAACCCCGAATACGACATTCCCAACATGTATTTTTGCGAAGACAAAGCTTTTCTTGAATCTATTGACACGGGTATCAAAACAAAAAGCCATATTGACAGCGTTTTAGAAAGCGCAAAGCTTCTTGACGCGTTATATCAGTCATCCGAGGCAAAAAAAGAGATCAAGCTGTAACAGGAAGAAAAATGAAAAAAATCGGTTTTATTGATTATTACATAAGTGAATGGCACGCAAACAACTATCCAGTCTGGGTAAAGGAATTGAGGTCGGATCATGAGGTTTGCTATGCATGGGCGGAAAAGGATATCTCCGACTACGACGGCAAAGATACTGACAGCTGGTGCAGAGATTTCGGTGTACAAAAATGCGACAGCATAAAAGAGCTCTGTCAAAAGAGCGACTATATCATGATTCTTGCTCCGTCCAATCCCGAAAAGCATCTTGGCTATATTGAAGAGGCATTTAAGTGCGGTAAGCGCATTTACGTTGATAAGACCTTCGCGCCCGATTTTGCTGCCGCAAAGAGAATTTTTGAAATTTCAGAAAAATACGGCACACCCTTCTTTTCAACTTCCGCACTGCGTTACGCTGATGAGCTTGACGGCTTTAAGGGCAAAAAAAGCATCGCGGTAAAGGGCGGCGGCTCAAACCTGCCCGAATATATAATCCATCAGGTTGAAATGGTGGTGAAAACACTCGGAATCGGTGCGAAAAAGCTGATGCTTACAGAAGAGGGCGGGCAAAAGGTCATAACCGTTCTTTACGGTGATAACAGAAGTGCCAAGCTTTATTATGAAAGGTCAAATAAATTCGGAATCGCCGCGGGAAGCAGCATTGAAAACGCAACCGCTGTCACATCTCCCTACTTTATGAATCTTATCGAAAAGATACTTGTGTTTTTCGAGACGGGTGAGGTTGATTTTGACGGTACCGAGACACTTGAAGTCATGAAGATCCGCGAAGCGATCATCAAAGCTGAAAGCACACCGAATACGTGGGTGTACAGCGAATAAAGAATAAAAAACCACATAAAATAAAAAGGAGTTTCAAATGAAACTCCTTTTATGTTTGTTTTGACTATTTGTTATTGTAAACAACGTTTACGCCGGGATGCTCAGAAATACCGTAATAGCAGTAACGAGCATTAGCATCTCCGCCGAAGAGGTTATCAAACGCGATCAACAAGAGATGATCCTCACCTTCGTTATGAACGTGATTGTCATCTACAACAACGTTGCCGTTGGCATCGGTCGGATGACCGTATCTTACGTTTGAATAAGCGTCAACGCTGACACCTGCTTCAACTCTTACGTAAGGATAGCCTGTGCCTGCAAACTCACAGTAGTGGTAGTTTGCCCACTCACCGTATATAACGGTTACGTTTTCACAGGTAAAGTTAGATGCATCCGCATCTGTAACAGCATCGTTTGTAGCTGTGCGACCGGTTGTACCTACGATCATACCGCTGTTGCGGTAGTTATACCACTGATATGCAGATACGACGTCGTTTGTAGCGTCGATTCTGCAGGCAACGGTAGAATCCTTTATGGTGTAAGTGCCGCTTGAGCCTGCGCCGCCGATGATACCGCCTGATGCATTACCGAAATCACCCCACTGTGAACCGATGATAGTGGACTCATCAACGTTGATATTTGTGTAGGTATGATCACCTGATGCCCAGCCAACGATACCGCCTGCATAGTACTGATAGTCGTTAACCTTAGAATTCTTTACGGTGATGTTTTCGAATACACAGTCACCGTATGCAGTAGCAGCAACGGTACCGCATATAGCACTTTCACCCGAAATTGACGCACCGTCAATTGTGAGGTTTTTGATAGTAGCGTTTCTTACCTTGCCAAAAAGACCGAGACCGAGGTCGCCATAGTAGTAACCGTTGTCGAGTTCCCACGTGTTCTGGCTGAGGTTTGAAATGGTGTAGCCATTACCGTCAAATGTACCCTTGAACTCTTTGTTATTTCTGTATGAACCGATAGGCTCAAACAGCTGACTTTCAAGATCGACGTTACCTGCAAGCTGAATCGTCTTGCCTTCAAAGGTCTCATCACCGTCAACAAGTACTGCAAGACCTGCAATTTCTGCGGGAGTATCAAGTGCGAAAACGGTATCGTTCTCGTTGTACCATGAGGTATCAGCACTTCCGTCCCATGAAGGCAATGCAACAACTGTGTAGTTACTGAATGAGTCGGTTACAAAGGTAACGTAACCGGTAGCTGCATCATAATTTGTCTTGTCTGCAATGAGTACGTCTTTGTGGTAAACGTAAAGATCGTCTGTGATGTTCTTACCTACAAAGATTTTAACCGTTACGTCTGAATTATCAGTATGGCCTTCAACCTTGATATCGTAGGTTACGATCTTTGCGTTTGAAGGATAGAGTGCGTCAACTGCGGGGTCTGCATCAATAGCTGTTGCGGTAACTTTAACTTCAGCAGTTTCAGCCTTTTCGCCCGAAACAACAAGCGTCTTATCTTCATTCTCGTAGGTGAAGCTTGTACCTGTTGTATTAACGGTTGCATTAACGGGGTCTACGTAGTGAAGCTGATTGCTGTATGTAGCCTGTGCATCGTAATCGGTGCCGAAGCTGTCACTCTCAGCCTCTTCCTGAGTTGCAAGAAGTGATACTGCAAACTCAATATAGGGGATAACGTCACCGCGGTAGTTAGCCTCATTACCGACCGTCTCGGGCATGTAAACCACGAGTGCTACGTAATGTGATTTACCGGGTGCAAGCGGAACGTTCTTTTCTGAGTAAGCACCAAGTGTTGTAACGTCGGGTCCCTCTGTTGCCTGCTCCGCGCTTTCACGTGTGAAAGCAGCAGGTGCTGTTTCTGTGGGGAAGGTTGAAGCAAACTTAAGAACCTCAGAAAGTCTGATGTCGCCGCCGTCGGCATTTTTGCCTACAGTTTCTTTAAATGAAGAAACACCGAGGTTGTACTGCAGAGCGAGTGTACCCTTATTGGTCACCTTGAGATATGCAACCTCTGTATGACCGGGCTCCCAAAGACCCTTTTCAGCGCCTGATGGTGCAACAAATATATCGCCTACGCCTTCAACAGTTGAATACGTACCGTCAGGAGCATTAGAATATTCCAGCTCTACGTCCAGGTTTCCTGCGATGATTTTATTATTTCCGGAAACCACGCTGTCAGTGAACCAAGCGTACGTTGTACCTAAGAGCATTGTAAAACAGATAAGAAGTGAGATAACGCTCATAGTAAGAGCACGCTTAGTACTCTTTGTTTTTGTCATTTTCAATGACC
>JAZPZR010000192.1:0-3879 GCA_045544795.1 Eubacteriales bacterium | reverse complement strand
GGGTCGTCGAGGGCGCCGACCCCTACGAAATAATTATAAAACATCCCGCAAAACCGTAATTTGAAGGTTGTTCGTTTCGTTCGGTTTTAGACGCTAAAATAGAATATAGAGAGAAAAAAGGGGACCCCGAAAATGTGAAACATTTTTGGGGATAAGGAGGAGCAGGCGCGAAAGCGGAGTTTTGGCGAACAGACAAAACGGAGCAAAACAAGCCTTGCAAAAAAGGGGACCCCGAAAATGCGAAGCATTTTTGGGGAAAAGGAGGAGCAGGCGCGAAAGCGGAGTTTTGGCGAACAGACAAAACGGAGCAAAACAAGCCTTGCTACGACGTTGTTCGTTTTGTTCGTTTTCGGACGCTAAAATAGAATATAGAGAGAGGGAAATGCATTGAGCGTTGTCCTGTAAACGACGTTTAAAATTGTAGTATAACGGGTAGACAATGCAAGGCTTCCCCTTGAGGGGAAGCTGTCACCGTAGGTGACTGATGAGGTGTTGATATCTGGTTTTCCACCTCATCCACCGCTCACGCGGTCCCCCTTCTCCTCAAAGGAGAAGGCTTTTTCAGCCCGACAAACCACAATTGAAAAGGAGATTTAAATGGTAAAAGGATTTGACAAAACGGTAAAAAAGATGTGTGCAAAAAAGGTATCAGAGCCGGGCGAGAGCATACTCGGTGAAAAGTTTTCGGTAGAAGAGGCAATAGCCGAGGCGCTGATACGCAAGGCGCTTGCGGGCACTGCCGACGCGGTAAAGCTTATCCGCGAGATACTTTCGGAGGACAGGGAGACGCAAAGCGGATTTCGGGTGGATATAAATGTCATTGAATAAAGACAGTCTCGGTCTTACCGTCACAAAAAAGCAAAGCAATTTTTTGCACGCCGCCGCCTTTGAGGTGCTGTACGGCGGTGCGGCGGGCGGCGGTAAAAGCTACGGACAGATGATAGACGCGTTTATCTACGCCATGAAATACCCCGCCTCCAGGCAGATAATATTCCGACGCACCTTTGCAGAGCTTGAAAAATCACTGATACGGACGGCGCTCACACTCTATCCGCAATCGGTATTCCGCTATCAGAAAACCGTTCATACGGGGACGTTTATCAACGGTTCGCTGATAGATTTTGCCTATTGCGACAGCGAGGACGACGTGTACAAATATCAGTCGTCGGAATACGACGTTATCCGCTTTGTCGAGCTGACCCACTTTACCGAGTCGATGTACGTCTACCTCATATCACGCTGCCGAGGAACAAACTGTTATCCCAAGCAGATAAAAAGCACCACAAACCCCGGCGGAATCGGTCACTCATGGGTAAAATCCCGCTTTATCGACATCGGCGCTCCCGAAAAGATACATACCGTGGGCGAGATAACGCGACAGTTTATTCCCGCAACGGTGTATGAAAACAAATTCCTTATGCAAAGCGACCCCGACTACGTAAAGCGCCTTAAAAGCCTGTCCGAGCGCGACAGGCGCGCACTTCTTGACGGCGAGTGGGAGCTTTCCGAGGGCAGATACTTTACCGATTTTGAAAGAAGCCTGCACGTAACGGCGCCCTTTCCTTTAAGTGACGTAAACTACTACGTCGCGATAGACTACGGTCTTGACATGCTGGCGGGACTTAAGATCGCGGTCGACTGCAGGGGAAACTGCTTTGTGGTAAACGAGGTGTACAAATCGGGACTTATCGTATCAAAGGCGGCGGAGGAGATACGCGCGCTTATCGCAACCGACAGGGTCCGCGCGGTGTTCGCCCCGCCTGACCTGTGGAGCAGGCAAAAGGAAAGCGGACTCAGTATTGCAAGTCTCTTTTCAAAAAACGGAGTGACGCTCACCCGCGTTTCAAACGGGCGCGTGGCGGGGTGGATGGCGCTCAAGGAGTATCTTGCGCCGACCGTTGACGAAGCGGGGGAGAAAAGCGCCCGTCTTAAGATTTTTGATAACTGTATAAACCTGATACGTACGCTGGGCGGTATACAGTGCGACAGCGAAAACCCCTGCGACTGTTCGGTAACTCCCCATGAGCTGACACACGCACCCGATGCGCTTCGCTACTTTGTGTCGGGAAATCCCGCCGCACCGCACAGAAGCGCGGCACCCTGCCGCTACGGCTTTTCCTTTGAAAAACCGAAAAGATCCGCCTGCGGAGTGGGCGACAAAATCAAAATAATATAGGAGAAGAAAATGATAACTTTAACACTTATCCTTATCCTCATTCTGTGGCTGACAAGGGAAAAGCCGGATAAGACGGCGCCTGTAAAGCTTGGCGAGGATATCAGGATAAACACACTTTTACGAAACGTTGAAAACTACGACGGTACCGACAGGTATCAGATAAGATTGGAGGATATTGAATAAATGAGGCTTAAGGACACGCTTAAAGATGCAACCGCGCTTTATGCCGAGACAGAACAGCTTGCCGACCTTCACAGACGTCTCGGTATTGACAGCGAAACCGAGACCGCGTACCGCTTTTACGAGGGTGACCAGTGGGCAGGCCTTGAAAGCGGCGGCGAGAAAATGCCTGTTTACAACTTTATTGCGCCCGTTATCCGCTACAAAACGGCAACGGTTGCGATGAACAGCATCGCGATAACCTACTCGGCGCCGACGGGCGATACGGCACTGCAGAACGTCTGCGCAGAGCTTACAAGACAGGCTCTTGTTCTGTGGGAACGAAACAAGATGGAAACCAAGTGCTGGGAGGCGGTAAAATCCGCAATGATATCGGGGGACAGCTACCTTTATTTTTACGACGGTGACGGCTCCTGCCAGGTCATCGACCGCACAGACGTGTTTTTTGCAGACGAAACGCAGCGCGACATCAACAAGCAGACTGCAGTTTACATAAGAGAGCGAAAGCCTGTTTCAAAGCTTCGCGAGGAGGCTTTGAAAAACGGCGTTTCAAAGGAGATAGCACTTACCATACTTGCAGACAGCGAGCAGGGTACGAATGACCGCGACAAGTGCACAGGCTATCTTAAAATGTGGCTTGTGGGGAAAGACCTTCACTTTACGCGCTTTACAAAGACGGTGGTATATCAGCCCGAACAGGTGATAGCGGGGCTTGGCTGTTATCCCATAGCATCACTTACATACGGTGTAAGGCGCGGTATTTGTCGCGGTATGGGTGAGGTTACACCTATGATACCCAATCAGATAGAGGTCAACCGAAACCTTGCCCGCCGTCTTGTAAACGCAAAGCTTACTGCGTATTCGCGTCTTGTTTATGCAAGTGACCGAATACAAAATCCGTCAGCACTTTCAGAGGTTGGCAGTGCAATCGAGGTTGACGGCGGCGGTGTTTCCACCATCAAAGATGCGGTTTGTTATCTCACACCATCCTCTATGTCACCCGATGCAAAACTGCTTTCTGATGAACTGCTTACCGTATCAAAAGAGCTTGCTGGTGCGGGGGATGCGGCACTTGGACATATTGATCCGACACAAGCATCCGGCTCTGCGATAATCGCGGTGCGCGATCAGGCGGCTCTCCCGCTTAATGAGCAGGTTGCACGCTTTCGGCAGTTTGCAGAGGATATTGCATACATCTGGTACAGACTGTGGTCTGTATATGGTGCAAAAGGTATTGATAAAAAACTCATTTCAAAGTCAATTCCTGACATTCGCGTTGATATTGCAAATGCAAGTCCTTTTTCAAAATATGCTCGTGAGCAGGCAATTGAACGGCTGTTCAGTATGGGTCATATTACCCTTGAGGAATATGTTGAAGCGCTTGACGATGACAGCGCTGCACCAAAATCAAAACTTTGGAATATATTGAAAAAAAGAGGAGGATTACAAAATGCCAATAGCGAAAATTAATGATAGCGATCTTTTAAACGAAAAACGTTATCACATAACCCAACCCGATGTTC
>JAZPZR010000191.1:0-4750 GCA_045544795.1 Eubacteriales bacterium | reverse complement strand
AAGAAGAATAACTCACGATTACAAGGCAGAATATGACGATACGTGCCACTATGAAAAGTGCGCAGTCTGTGGTAGCGTTATAAACAAGACAAATCACGTCTTTGACGACGTATGCGACAGTAGTTGTAACGAATGTGAGTTTACAAGAACACCGCCCCACGCATACGTGACGATATACGATAACGTTGAGCACTATGACAGATGCTCTGTCTGCAAAAAAGAAACAAACATCGGTGAGCATACGTTTGATAACGTGTGTGATTCAACCTCTAACGGTTGCGAATATACAAGAGATACGGAACACTCATGGGGTGAATACGTATATAATAACGATGCCACAACGTCAGCAGACGGTACAAAGACAAGAACGTGTACATCTTGCGGTGAGAGTGAAAGGGTAGTTGCAGAAGGCACAAAACTCCCTTCAATAATTCCTGATGAGAGACTGCCTGAAGTTGTTCTTAACCAAAGCGGAAACGGTGTTGTCATCGATATGAAAGGCTCATGGGCAACACGTGTGTACTGGGGTTATATCGGAGAAGAGGAAACAGAATACACTTCCTTTGATGACTTCAGGCTCGGTTGCGGAACGGAATATAATGCCGATTTCACACCGAGAGAGCAAGAAACGTATAACTTCACCAAAAAGGGTTATTACCGTTTTGTTCTCAAGTGTATCATAAGCGGTGACAATATCGAAAACTACAAGTACAAAGACAGGGTTTACACCTTCTACTATGACGGAAGTGCAAAATCTGCCGTTCCGTACCTTAAAGTAATTGACGGTAATACCGTACAGATTGAAAAGAACGGACTTTCTGTTACTAAGATGTACTACGGCAACGTAGGTGAGGAGTTTATAACGTACAGTTGGTTTAACGATTTCTGGGGCAAGGCGCTTGCTACAAAATCCTATAAAGTCGACTTCGGTGTAACCTACGGCGAGCAGTATAAGCTTGTCACAAAAGGCTTTTATAACTTCGTAATCGTATATAACGATGCAGAAGGCATAAGTCGCGAGGTAGTATACACAGTCGAAGCAAAAGAAAACATCGGTATTATCACAGCCGAAAACGGTGTTGCAACGCTTACGCCTGATAACACAGGCGGTAAAGTCAATAAACTGTACTACGGCTTTATCGGTGACGATGCTTCGGGCGTTGTAGACTATGATACACTTAAACAAGCCTGCGGCGGTACCCTTACAGGCGACTGGTCAATGAGAACATGCAAGACCTATAACCTCACACAAAAAGGCTACTACGGCTTCTGCGTAAATCATACGATCGAAAGCTTTATTAATGGCGCTTTCACTAACGTTAACTACGATATAATCTATATCATAGACAATAAATAATCCGACACGTACAAAATTTACGCATTGTAGGGGAGGGGTTTCCCCTCCCGCACAAATTCACACAAAACAAAAAAAGGATTGCAAACCTTTCGATTTGCAATCCTTTTTAATATATTAGTTAAACTTAGGTAACCAATCTCCGTGTGTCTCGATAAGATCGTCGACCATCTTGACGATAGTGTCAATATCAAGCTCAGAGCCTGTGTGCGGGTCAAGCATAGCAGCCTGATAGATGTGCTCCTTCTTGCGTGTCTGGTATGCTTCGATAGTAAGAAGCTGAACGTTGATGTTTGTCATGTTCATAGCCGCGCACTGTACGGGAAGTCTGCCTACGTGGCAGGGGTGAACACCCTGACCGTCGATAAGACAGGGAACCTCAACGCAAGCGTCTGACGGAAGGTTTTCGATAAGACCTGTGTTCTGTACGTTACCGCCTATCTTGTAGGGGTCGCCTGTGACGATAGCTTCCATAATACGTGAAGCGTACTCGTGTGAGCGCTTGTGCTCCTTAACGCCGTCCTGAAGTATCTGCTGATACTCATCCTTCCACTTTGCGATCTGGTTTACACAGCGTCTGGGGTACTCGTCAAGCGGGATGTTGTAACGGTCGATAAGCTCAGGGTACTTTGACTTTATGTAGAACATGTTGTACTCAGCGTTATGCTCACTTGACTCTGTACAGTAGTAACCGAACTTGTCAATATAGTCAAGACGAACCTTATCCTTGCACTCAGGATCAAGCATTTTAGCCTTTGCGCGCTCTTTGATCATGGGATAGAGGTCGTTGCCGTCCTTATCCTTACACTCAAGAAGCCATGCCATGTGGTTGATACCTGCGATAAGCTCTTTACCGCCCTCGTAATAATCCATCATGTCGAGCTGTTTTAAAAGACCCTTGCGGCAAACCTGAACAGAGTGGCAAAGACCGAGTGTGTTGACACCTGAATATCTCTGCATCCAGCCTGAAAGCATAGCCATCGGGTTTGTATAGTTAAGGAATAACGCGTCAGGACAAACCTCGCGCATATCCTTTGCAAAATCATCAAGAACAGGAAGTGTACGGAGTGTTCTCATGATACCGCCGATACCGAGCGTATCAGCAATCGTCTGACGGAGGCCGTATTTCTTGGGCACTTCAAAGTCAATGATAGTACAGGGATCGTAAAGACCTACCTGAATAGCATCAATAACAAACGATGCACCGCGGAGCGCCTCTTTTCTGTTTTCAACACCGAGGAAGGTGGTGATCTTAGCGTAGCCGCCCATTGTTTTGTTCATAGCCTCAAGAATAACTCTTGACTCCTCAAGACGCTGACCGTCAATGTCGTAAAGCGCAAACTCGCTCTCACGAAGCGCCTCGGAACACATTGAGTCACCGATTACGTTTCTTGCAAATACGGTGCTGCCTGCACCCATAAATGTAATTTTCATGGTAAAATACCTCCTTTTGTTTTCATTTTACTATATACAAACTCATTTGTATATGCTATAATTGTTGCAAAAACATGTAAAAATGTTGTTTTTAGGAGTGATGACCGTGTCTTATCTTAAATATATAACCTGCGGGTATGAGGACTGTAAAAACGGACACTCATGGGGTCCTGCAATTCAATATAACCATACGGTTCAGTACGTCGTGAAGGGAAAGGGAAGCTACGTTGTAAAAAATAAGCGGTACGACCTGACACAAGGACAGTGCTTTTATCTTATACCGGGGGAGATCACCCACTACTACCCCGATATGAGTGATCCGTGGATATATCGGTGGATAACCTTTAACGGTGCCGATGCGGACGAGGTAATGTCGCGTACGACCCTTCCGTTAAGCCCCGTTACACCGCCCATGCCTCTTGACGATATTTTCGAGGGTGTCACAAACGACGTTGTAAGCCCCGCCGCAAGACTTAAAAACGAAGCCTACCTTCACGGTCTGCTTTCGTTTTTTACCGAGCATTTTCCGTCGGATAATATCGAAAAGAGTGTTGATTATCTGCATATTGCAAAGCGTTATATCAGCGCAAATCTGCACAGAAGCGAGCTGAGTGTCGAGGGTATTGCCGATGCCATCGGGCTTGAACGGTCTTACCTTTTCAGACTGTTCAAGGACGGACTTTCCATGTCTGTCAAGGACTATATTATAAAAGAACGTCTTGATAAGGCGCGGGATATGTTTAAAAGCGGTATAACGCAGGTGGGTATCGTTGCATACTCCTGCGGGTATGCCGACCCACTCTATTTTTCCAATGCATTTAAAAAGCGGTTTCATCTGTCACCGCGCGATTTTATAAAGAAAATTCATATTGACAAGATTTAACAAAATGATATAATTGTTTTAGTATTAAAAAGGAGAAAACACTATGGATCTTTTAAAGCTTGCCAAAGAGAAAAAAGTGCTTGTCGTTGCACACAGAGGCTGCGCAGGCGGTAACATTCCCTGCAATTCCGAGCCTGCGTTTAAGGCGGCGCTCAATATGGGCGCGGATA
Source organism: Eubacteriales bacterium (assembly GCA_045544795.1). Taxonomy (GTDB): domain Bacteria; phylum Bacillota; class Clostridia; order Oscillospirales; family QAKW01; genus RGIG9041. Next base: position 909 of record JAZPZR010000191.1, on the reverse strand, counting down.
TTATCGAGACCGATATCGAGATATCTTGTGACGGAAAGCTGTTTATTCTGCATCCCGGTATGGAAAAGGTGCATCTGCGTCAGCTTGACCGCATAAAGACACAGCCTGCAGAGCATGTCAGCCGGTTAAAGCTTTCAAACTGGGACCTTTGCGCGACACAGTACCCCATTCTTACGCTTGAAGAAGCGCTTTCGATGCTCAAGGGCAAGTGCCTTATAAATCTTGATAAATTCTGGATGAATCCGAAGGAGATCTCAAGCCTTATCAGAAATCTGCATATGGAAGACCAGATAATTATCAAAACTGCCGATAAGCCTGAGTATATCGACGACGTTGAACGCTACGCGCCCGATATTCCTTTTATGACAATTGCCAAAAACGTCGACAAAACGCATGAGATGCTTAAAAAGCGCTCGATAAACTACGTAGGTACCGAGGTGCTTTTTGAAACTGACGATGCACCCGTTGCCTCACGTGAGTATATTGATATGATGCATGCCGATAATAAGATAGTGTGGGTAAATTCTATCGTGTATAACTACAAATCGGTGCTGGCGGCAGGCCATACCGACGACGTTTCCATGTCGGAGGACGGTGAGCTTGGCTGGGGCTGGCTTGCCGACCGCGGCTTTGACCTGATACAGACCGACTTTGTGCATCAGTGTGTAACCTTTCTCGAAAAAACAGGCAGAAGAAAATAATAAAACGGGACTTTTACAATCCCGTCAGATTGTCAAAAAAGGCTCTCGAAAGAGAGCCTTTTTATATTGTTTTGTACGTGTCGGGTTAATTATTGTCTATGATATAGATTATATCGTAGTTAACGTTAGTGAAAGCGCCATTAATAAAGCTTTCGATCGTATGATTTACGCAGAAGCCGTAGTAGCCTTTTTGTGTGAGGTTATAGGT
>JAZPZR010000190.1:0-4963 GCA_045544795.1 Eubacteriales bacterium | reverse complement strand
AATACTCTTTTACTTTTTGGGGTATCTTATTCAGGGAGCATCGGAAGAGATTCTTATTCACGGATATTTTATGACAAGTGTTGCAAGAGAAAATGACACGTTTTATGCACTTTTTTCAAGTTCTGTGATTTTTGCACTTTTGCATCTCGGTAACAGCGGAATAAATATAATTGCATTTATAAATCTGTTCCTCTTTGGTCTTTTAATGGGAATGTATATTCTTAAAAGAGGAAATATATGGGGTATCTGCGCAATTCATTCTGTATGGAATTTTTTACAGGGAAACGTCTTTGGGCTTTCGGTCAGCGGAATGGCAAAGTCCTCAAGTGTACTTTCGTTTGATGTTAAAGAAGGATACAGCCTTGTAACAGGCGGAGATTTTGGTCCGGAGGGAGGATTGATCGTTACACTTGTTTTATTGGTTGCTTTTGGAATAGTAAAATTACTTAAGACAAACAAAAACGAAATATCTGATATTATTTTTGAAAAAGAGGAGGCAAAAGAGGTATGATATATAATTCTGTAGATTCATTGATAGGCAAAACACCTCTTTTAAGGCTTTGTAATATTGAAAAAGAACTTAATTTAAAAGCAAAGCTTGTCGCAAAGCTTGAGTATTTTAATCCTGCGGGCTCTGTAAAAGACCGTGTTGCAAAATACATGATCGATGAGGCTGAAAAAGCGGGTAAACTGAAAAAAGGTTCTGTTATAATAGAACCTACTTCGGGAAATACAGGAATCGGACTTGCTTCTGTTGCCGCATCAAGAGGTTACCGTGTAATTATCGTTATGCCTGAAACCATGTCGCTTGAGCGTAGGATGCTTATGAAGGCATACGGTGCAGAGCTTGTTCTAACGTCTGGAGACAAGGGAATGTCGGGAGCCATAGAAAAAGCAGAAGAACTTGCAAAGCAAATTGAAAGCAGTTTTATTCCCGGTCAGTTTGTAAATCCTGATAATGCAAAAGCACATTTTGAAACTACTGGTCCTGAAATATGGAATGATACGGAAGGTGTTGTTGACTGTCTTGTGGCAGGTATAGGTACGGGAGGTACTATAACAGGCACGGGACGGTATCTTAAATCAAAGAATCCGAATGTTACGGTTGTGGGTGTTGAACCTGATACGTCACCCGTCCTGTCAGGCGGTCCTGCAGGGGCTCACGGTCTTCAGGGCATCGGAGCGGGCTTTGTTCCCGATGTGCTTGATACGACAGTGTACGATAAGATTATTACTGTTTCAACCGAGCAGGCGTACTCTATGAGCAGACTGCTTGGTAAAAAAGAAGGTGTTGTTGTCGGAATTTCTGCCGGCGCAGCACTGTCAGCGGCAATAACAATTGCTGGTGACAGCGTGTATGAAGGAAAAACAGTTGTTGTTATCCTTCCCGACGGCGGGGACAGATACCTTTCAACGTCTATGTTTGCTGAATGAGGATTATATGAAAGTAATAGATATTTTAAAAAAAGATACATTATCTATGTCGTTTGAGGTTTTTCCGCCAAAAACCTCATCAACGTTTGACAGTGTCAGGGCTGCAACTGAGGAGATAACAAAACTCAGACCGCCTTTTATGAGTGTAACGTACGGTGCGGGCGGCGGAACAAGCGAATATACGCTTGAAATATCCAAAAACATAAAAAATCAGTATGGAATACCTACTATTGCACATCTGACTTGTGTTTCCTCTACAAAGGAAACTGTACATAATAAAATAAGACAAATGAAGGAAGCAGGCATAGAAAACGTGCTTGCCCTTCGCGGTGATATACCTGAAGGCATGCAGGATGACGGAAATTGGCATTATAGACATGCAGTTGATCTTATTTATGAGCTCAGACAGGCAGATTCCGGTTTTTGTATAGGAGGCGCGTGTTATCCCGAAATCCATCCCGAAAGCAAAAATCAAAAAGAAGATATAAAACATTTAAAGGAAAAAGTTGATGCTGGGTGTGAGTTTTTGACTACTCAGATGTTTTTTGATAATAATCTTCTTTACAATTTCCTTTATAAAATAAGAGAAGCGGGAATAACTGTTCCTATCGTTGCGGGAATCATGCCGATAACAAATGCTAATCAGGTAGAGCGTGCAATTAAGCTTTCGGGTTCTTTTATGCCGCAACGTTTTAAAAGTATTGTAGATAAATTCGGGTCAGATCCAACGGCAATGAAGCAGGCGGGTATAGCGTATGCAACAGACCAGATAATTGATCTGTTTGCTAATAATATTACTAACGTCCACGTTTATTCAATGAATAAGCCTGACGTTGCCCAAAATATATATTCCAATCTGTCCGATATACTTGGAAAAGAGTAAAGCAATGAATTTCAGAGAATTTTTAAAAGATAATACCGTCTTTCTTGATGGCGGAATGGGAACGCTTCTTCAAAAAAGAGGACTGTGTGCGGGTGAACTTCCTGAAAGATGGAATTTGAGTCACCCTGAAGAGATAGTTGCCATACATAAGGCATATTTTGATGCAGGAAGCAACGTTGTCAATACAAATACCTTTGGCGCAAACTTATTGAAGTTTTCAGAAAAAGAGCTTGATGAGATAATTTGTGCTGCAATTAATAACGCGGGCAAGGCAAGAGATACTTCTGTATCAGATCATAACAAGTATGTATCACTTGATATAGGACCTCTCGGTAAACTGTTAAAGCCATACGGAACGCTTGATTTTGAACAGGCAGTCGGTATATTCGCAAAAACTGTACAGATAGGCGTAAAATACGGTGTAGACCTTATTACCGTAGAAACTATGAACGACAGCTACGAAACAAAGGCTGCACTTCTGGCAGTAAAGGAAAACAGCGATCTTCCCGTAATTGTAACTAATGCTTACGGTGAGGACGGCAAGCTGATGACAGGAGCATCTCCTGAGGCAATGAGTGCGTTGCTTGAAGGTATGGGTGCTGATGCAATAGGTGTAAACTGTTCACTTGGACCGAAACAGCTTGTACCTATCGTTGACAGATTACTGTCTGTTAGTTCAATACCTGTTGTAGTTAAGCCAAACGCAGGTCTTCCGCAAAGCATCAACGGAGAAACTGTTTTTAACGTTGACGCGGACGAATTTGCCGACTATATGTACGAGTTTGTGAAAAAAGGTGTTCGCGTTATAGGAGGTTGCTGTGGAACAACTCCCGAATATATAGAAAAAACATATAATAAGGCCAAAGATATCGGCATAACCGAAATATCACCTAAAAATATCACCGTTGTATCATCGTATACTAAATCGGTTGTTTTTGGAGAAATTCCCGTATTGATAGGCGAGAGGATTAATCCTACAGGTAAAAAACGGTTCAAACAGGCACTTATAGAAAACGATATAGATTATATACTGCAGGAAGGCATTACTCAGCAGGAACATGGAGTTGATATTCTTGATGTAAACGTGGGACTTCCCGATATCGATGAAAAAAGTGTTCTTGTAAATGCAGTGACTGAGCTTCAGGCGGTTACAGATCTTCCGCTACAAATAGATACCGCTGATGCTCAGGCTATGGAAAAGGCGCTTCGCGTTTATAACGGAAAGGCACTTATTAATTCCGTAAACGGTAAGCAGGAAAGCATGAATGCGATCTTTCCGCTTGTTAAAAAGTACGGCGGTGTAGTGGTTGCACTCACCCTTGATGAAAAAGGAATTCCCGATACTGTTGAGGGAAGAGTTGCAATTGCAAAGAAGATTTTAGAAAAAGCATCGGAATACGGTATAGATAAAAAAGATATTGTTTTTGATACCCTTGCTATGACTGTCAGCTCAGATATTAACTCTGCAAACGTTACGCTCGGTGCACTTGACGTTATAAAAAACCAATTGTGCTGTCACACGTCTCTTGGGGTATCAAACGTTTCATTCGGTTTACCGTCAAGAGATGTTATAAACAGTACGTTTTTTACAATGGCTATGACAAAGGGTTTGTCTGCTGCTATAATGAATCCGTATTCGCTTGATATGATGAAAGCGTACTATTCTTTTTGTGCACTTTCAGGCAATGATAAAAATTGCAGTAAATACGTTGAATTTTGTTCCGATAATACTTTTGAAGCGTCTTCGGTTTCTATATCAAAGCAATCACAGGACAAACAGATATCAAAGCTTTTTGATGCAATCGTAAAGGGTCTTAAGGATGCAGCAACAGAACTTACTGTAAAAGAAGTTGCAAATAAGCCTGCACTTGATATTGTAAATGAGGAAATTATTCCTGCACTTGATCAGGTGGGTAAGGGATTTGAGCAGAAAACGATATTTTTACCGCAGCTTCTTATGAGTGCCGAAGCTTCAAAGTGTGCGTTTGAAATTATTAAAGAAAAAATGCAGTCCGAGGGCTGTGCTCAGTCAGTTAAAGGTCCGATCGTTATTGCAACCGTTAAAGGCGATATACACGATATAGGCAAAAATATTGTCAAATTATTGCTTGAAAATTACGGATATAACGTTATTGATCTTGGCAAGGACGTCCCGCCTGAAAACGTGGTGGATGCAGTTATCGAAAATAATGCTCCTATCTGCGCTCTGAGCGCTCTCATGACAACGACAGTACCTGCGATGGAAGATACCGTAAAGCTTGTTAAATCAAAAGCTCCGTGGTGTAAAACGGTTGTCGGCGGTGCTGTTCTTAATCTTGAATATGCAAACATGATCGGTGCAGACAAATATGCAAGCGATGCTATGGAAACAGTACGTTACGCAGAAAAAATAATTAAATAGAAACAAGCCTGTCGTTTTCGACAGGCTTGTTTCTAGAGACTGTCAAAAAAGGCACAGACCGTGAAGAAAAGGAACACTCTGATTTGCCTCCACTTGTCAGGGGAGGTGTCGAGCGAAGCGAGACGGAGGGGTAGTAGGGGAGGATATTATCCCCCCGCAACAGCAAATAAAAGATCCCATGAAAATCATTATTTTCATGGGATTTCTTCACTTTCCGCGAACTCTCCCTCTCGTAGTATCACATA
>JAZPZR010000189.1:0-9980 GCA_045544795.1 Eubacteriales bacterium | reverse complement strand
TAAAAAAGAGAAAAGTGTTGCATAAAAGTAAAAAATGCAACACTTTTCTTTCATTTTGTTGTTCTACAGGATTTTATTAGTTTCATTTTTCCTTGTTTTTTCTGGCTTTTTGCGTTCCGGAGAATTTTTACATCCCCTTTTAATTATCCCTTGACGGCACCTGCAACAACACCGTTTATTATATATTTTTGTCCGATAAGGTAGAATATGATTATTGGAATTATTGCGATTACAAGCATTGCCATAAACGAGCCCCAGTCCACCGCACCGTAGGCGCCCTGCATCGCAAGCTGAATTGCAACAGGCAGGGTCTTATTCTGCGAGCCGAGTGTGAGATACGGCAAAAGATAGTCGTTCCACACCCACATGGTCTGAAGTATAGCCACGGTTACAGTTATCGGCCGCAAAACAGGAAAAACAATTTTAAAAAAGGTCTGCAGCGGTGAACATCCGTCTATCATTGCCGCCTCTTCAAGCGCAAGCGGTACGCTTTTCACAAAGCCTGAGTACATAAAAACCGAAAGACCTGCGCCAAAGCCGAGATATACAAAAACTATACCTATCGGATTGTTCAGAGACAGTCTCATCACAACGTTTGTCATGGTGTACATTACCATCTGAAAAGGCACTACCATACTGAATACGAGAACATAATAAATAGTACGGCAAAGCCTTGAACCGCGTCGGATTATATACCATGCAGCCATTGACGAGCAAAGCACGATAAGTCCGACTGACAGTACCGTTATAAAAAGCGAGCGCGAAAATGATGCGACAAGATCACTTTTTATAATACCTCGTATATAGTTTTCACCGTCGAAGGTGGCGGAATTCGGCAGAGCAAAGGGATCACTCATAATATAAAGCTTATTTTTAAGCGAGTTATATCCTACAATGACTATCGGCGCAACAAACACAACGGCACTTACCGAAAGGATAAGATATAAAAAAATATTAAAGCTCTTTTTCCTCATCAGAGTTCTCCCTCCCTGCCGCGCGTTATCTTAAGCTGGAAAAACGCAATTGCCGCGACAAGCAACGCAAACACGACCGCCTTAGCCTGTCCGAGACCTTGCTGACCGAAGGTATTATAAAAGGTATTATAGATATCAAGAGCCATCATTGTGGTCTCATTCGCAGGAGCGCCGTTTGTAAGCGCAAGATTCTGATCAAACAGCTTGAATGAGTTTGAAAGCGTCAGAAACGTGCAGATAGTCACAGACGGCATTATCATGGGAACGGTTATCTTTCTCAGCGTCTGAAAGGGTGAAGCACCGTCGATCTGCGATGCCTCCATTACAGACGAAGGTATACTCTGAAGTCCCGCGATGTAAATGACCATCATGTATCCGATAAGCTGCCAGTTCATTACCGCAACAAGTCCCCAGAAGCCGTAGGAGGCGCTATAGGTTATATCCACTCCGAAAAATCCGAGTATTCCGTTGATAATAAGATTCCATATATAACCGAGCACTATTCCGCCGATAAGGTTTGGCATAAAAAACACGGTACGGAAAAAGTTTGACCCGCGAAGCCCCCGTGTGAGTGCAAGCGCAAGAAAAAACGCGGTTACGTTTACACTCACAACAGACACAGCGGTAAACTTTACGGTAAACCAAAGCGAATCAAGAAAGCCTTTGTCGGTAAGCAGTTTTTTATAGTTTTCAAGACCTGTAAAGCTTGCATTTTCAACCGTATTGAACTGACAGAAGGAAAGGTATACACCCATTATAAACGGAATGACAAAAGCGACTATAAAGCAGAGTAAGAGCGGGCCTACGAATATCAGAAAATATTTTTTCAGTCGTTTGTTCATACGTTACAGTTTAGAGCTTTCCGCCTTCCATGTTTCTACTACCGTGCTCACAACGTCGTTCCATTCGCGTGTTCCCTGCGCATACTGCAAAAGAGCCGAGCCAAAGGTGTTCTTAAATGCCTGTCCGGGAAAAAGAGTGAAATTCCACGGCACAGACTCGGTATCCTTACGGGCACTCCACTCAAGCACCTCGCGTGCAAGCGGGTCAGTCGGTACCTCATCCTCTTCAAAGGTATCAAAGGGCGCTATAAAATCAAGTCTTTCGGTAACAAACTCTTTGCCCGTTTCACTTGAAAACAACCAGTAAAGAAAATCCTCTGCCGCCTTTTGCTCAGCCTCAGACGCTTTTGAGTTTATACAGATAAAGTTTTCCGTGCCGATACAAAGACCTTGCTTTTCTTCGCCCTCTATACCCATATAAAGCGGTAAAAATTTGATCTTATTTTCTTTTACTGCATTATCTTTTATGCCGTTTATCTGCGACCATGCCCAGTTTCCGTTCTGTACCATGGCGCATTTACCGAGCGCAAATTCAGCCATCGACTCATCTACGATCTTTGAACCGAGAAGCCCCTTTTCGGTCGTAGAGTTATTTATATAGAGATCAAAAAGGAGTTTGAATTTATCTGCAAATGAGAAAGAAATGCTTTTTGTATCGTCACCTGAAAGGTCGATATCCGTCTGTTTAAACTCATAATAAATGGGTACGTTTGCAAGATGTGTCTGCCATCTCCAATCCTCACCCGATTTGAGTGAAGTTGCGGCGAAAACGCCCTCGATTCCGAGCTTATCTTTGTTTGCCTGCATATCGGTAACAAGTGCAGACAGTTTTTCAAAGTTATTTATCTCGTCCATTGACATGAAATCAGTGTTTTTGTCTGTAAGGGCAAAATACTTGTCAGTTATCTCTTCGTTATAGATAATGCCGTAGCCCTCGATAAGATAAGGGATTCCGTAGACTTTCCCGTCTACAGTGAGCGCTATTGACTTGTCGGTAAGATACGAATAAAGCTGTGTACCTGAAAGTTCTTTGCAATAGTCTTTCCAGTTTGCATAGCCTCGCGGACCGTTCACCTGAAATATCGTGGGTGCCTCACGCGTGCCCATTCTTGCGGCAAGCGTCGATTCGTAGGTGTTATTTGCCGCAGTATCTACAATAAGCGTAACACCTGTTTCCTCTTTATATGCTTTTGCAATATCCTGATAGACGTCTGCAACCTCAGGCTTGAAATTCAAAAAGCGGACTGTAGTTTCCTCTGCCGTATCGCCCGGTGTATTCATTATATTACATGCAGACAGGCAAAAAAGCATCACAACAATTATCGCGATCGATATAATTCTTTTCATTTTATTCTCCTTTGGATTTTAAGATTTCGGTGGGGTCGATAGATTTTCCGCCCTCTGTCATTTTAAAGTGAAGGTGCGGTCCGTCGGCAATTTCATACACGGCAGTCTCCCCTACCTTTCCGACAATATCCTTCTGATTTATTATCTGTCCTTTTTCCAGCTCTACGCTGTCCTCCAGGTTGCTATAGACAGAACGCTTACCGTCAGTGTGCTTTATAACGACCGTTACACCGAAAAGGTCGTCCCTTTCAATTTCTTCAACAACGCCGTCGGCAACTGCCACAACGTCTGTTCCTACCATCGCGGATATATCGATGCCGTCGTGAATGCGCCAATCACCGAGCGTTACGGAATATACAGGTGTTTCGAGTGAAAAAGAAACTGTAATTTCACCCTCGCAGGGCATAATATAATTGATAGGCTCCGCCACGACTGTTGGTGTCTGCTGTACCGGCGTCTGTTCGGGTTGCTCTGTTACCTCTGTGACCTCATCCTGCGGAGCGGTATCTGTTGGTGTACTCGGCTCTGCAGTATCTGACTGAGTGATTGGTGTTTCCTCTTTTTTCGGCTGTACCTCTTCTTTTTTCATCGCGTTATACGAAATAAGAGATACGGCGCCGATCACCGCGACCGACAGCGCGGCTAAAATATAGTATGTCGGTTTCTTTGATTTTTCAAATATGTTTTTGTTATCCATTATTAAAACCTCCGTTGTTTCTATTTTTGACAGCGAGGCTTTAATTATACAACCGATTAAATTTTATAATCGGAAAGCTGTGTATCTTTATAAAAGTGAGATAATATTTCTTTATAATCACTTCCGTTTTTTGCCATTGAGTTTGCGCCGTTCTGCGACATACCGCAGCCATGCCCGTAGCCTCGTACGGTGAAAACGATATTGTTTCCCGAAACAGACAGGTCAAAGCACGCGCTTCGAAGTGAAAAAAGACTTCGTATATAAGTTCCCTCGTATTCGGTACCGTTTATTATTACTTTTTCAACGTAGCCCGACGGATAAAATGATATATCCCCTATCAAATCGTTTATTTCACCGTCAAGTCTTACTCCGAGTTGTTCGTAAAAGACGTTTGCAAACTCATTTTTTGCAATTGTGACCTTTGTTTCATAGTTTTTTTGCGACATATCGGATGCACATTCAACACTCTGAAGATAGGGCACGTCTTTTCCCCACACCTCGTATGCAGACGCCGTCATACCGCAGGATATACTGTGAAATACCGCATTTATCGGCGCGCCTTCATAAGTGAGCGTTTGTCCGAGCGTTGAAAAAACGGCATCGGTAATGTTATCAAACCCTTTACCAAGTTTATCCTCCGCATCCGCAACGGACATATACGCTTTGCAATGATTATAATCATCACACATATATGCGCCCTCATGCTCCGTTGCAGGCTCAAAATTCATTTTGTTCAGCATATAGGTGAACGCCGCGACAGACTGCGCCTTTAACGCCTCGATTTCAAAATCGCATGACATTTCTGCGCTAACGACTCCCCGTATGTAATCGTACACAGACAGAGTTTCTACCGTCTGCGTTTTCGTTCGGTAGAGGGATATCTCCATATCAAACACAGCCTGCCTGTCCGCAGTCGGTATCTTTTGCGGTTTTTTATCTGCAAACAGATAGATGATAACGGGTACCAGTATAATTGTAACAAGTGTCATAAAAAACGGTAGTTTTAACTTTTTCATGTTTTTTTACCTCCTACATATTATATATGCAGAAGGCAAACAAAAAAGACGGCCGAGCCGTCTTTTGATTTTTCTATTTAATTAAAAGGTCACAAAGCTCTGTTATAAGATCGTCTGAAACGGGCTTTTCGGAGAATAGTGAGTAATTTGTACCGCCGTAATTCCACGATGCAAGGCGGTAGCCTTCCTCATAGCTGTCAACCGATACCGTAGCGCGCGTATCTATCTGAATCGAGGTGGTAGTAGTCACCTTACCTTGTACGCGGTGAAGCGACTCACCCGCAGAAAGCTTTGAACCGCAGTACACGAACACTACGCTGTTAAAGGTAAATCTTGCCTCACCTATATGCGTCTGCACAATACTGTATGAAGCATATCTTGCAGAGTCGGGTATTGAAAAGGAAATACCGACCGTTGCAGATACCTGCTCGGCACTTTCCGCCTCGACAACGTCGGGCGTCTTTTTACTGCAGGATGAAAAAGCAAACAATATTACAATAATACATAATGCAGAAATTATTCTTTTCACAGGTCATCCTCCTCTGTAACTCTCTTCACACGTATATCTTTACCAATAAAAAGCATACCCTTGAAATAGCCCACTATACGTGAGCGCACACGCTGACCGTACAGTTTTTCCATATCCTTCTCGGTACGGTTTGTGCTGATTATCATCATTTTTCCACACATTATGCGCTTATCTAAAATATCACTGAACACAGCAACCGCATAAGCACCGGGCGGCTCTGTACCGAGGTCGTCAATTATAAGAAGGTCGCAGTTTTCAAAAAGCTCAATATCCGCATTATGAAGATCAAAACGGGACGCTTCGATACGCTTGAAAAAGTCGACCGCGCTGATATAGATCACACTCTTACCCTTTTTAAGAAGCTCGCGCGCAATACAGGTTGAAAGAAAGGTTTTGCCAAGACCCGTAGCCCCTGACATAAAAAGACCTTTTTCCTGTTTATCAAAATTATCGGCAAATTCCATGCAGTATTTGAGATTCATCTCCATAGTCTCATAAGGACTAAGGGGAAATCCCTGAATTTTTTCTTTGCTGTAGAATTCAAGAGAAAAATTTTCAAAAGACTGATCTTTCAAAAACGAACCGATGTTTGATTTTTTAAAATTCTCTTCGATAATACGCAGTTTAAAGCATCTGCAAAGCTTTCCGTCTACAATGCCTGTATCTTCACATTTACTGCAGGAATACTTCGGTTCAAAATCAGACGAAGACAGACCGATCGACTTAAGGTACTCCTCCTTATTTGCCGACAGTTTTTCCAGTGCTTGTTCCATTTCCGCCTTTACGTCCTCACCGCCGATAAGACGCTTGGAATATTCAACCGCAACTGCGCTCATTTTTTTGTCAAGCTCAGAAAGTGCAGGGTTGGCGGCATACACCTTTTCGCGATACTCCGCCGCTTTCATCTGCGCATCGCGACGCTTATTTTCAAGTTCCAATGCTATTTTTGCTTTTACAGACATTACTTTTCTCCCATATACTGCTTAAAGAATGCGCGTGATATCTCGTCATCATCATAGCTCTTTGTCTGCGCGCCCGAGCTTGTATCTTCTTTGATATCCGACACACGCTTAAAGCCTTTTTTATACCAATCAGCAAGAATTCCGTTTATATACGAAAAGCTGAGCTTTGCTTTTTTATCGATACATATCTCATACGCATTCTTTATCATCTCAAGCGACATACCGAAGCCGTTTATCCAGCTGTCGATAAACTCCTTTTCCTTTTTGGAAAGGGCGCGCGAGGAAATGCCGAAATATGTAGAAATCGCGGTTTCCGCACGTTCTTTTCTTTCAAGATTGCGTATAAGCGTTTCCGCCTTTTCAAACGAATCAATACCGCGGTCATACCAATCAACCGCAACCTTTTCGATATAACGGAAATTTGTTTTGCCGATCGAGGTACAGTAGTTTATTATCTGCAAAATAAGATCGGGTGACATTCCCATATGGTCGTACATTGCAAGAATGACAGACGCATCGTTATGATTTACCGTCTTACCGAGAACACGCTGAACCTCGTCAACAAGGTATGAAAAGTTGACGTCCTCCGTCTTTTTCTCAAGAATATTTTCAGGCTCATACCTGGGAAGCGTCTGAGGCTGCTCAGTCACAGCAGAAGAGAGAATGAGATTTGCGCCGCGGCGGATGATAAGCCCTGATTTTATCCAGAACTCAACCGCGTCTGCAACGTCCTCTTCGCTTATGTTACACTGCTTTGCCATCTCCGCCTTTGTAAGCGGCATATCCTGAAATCTGAAAAGACAAAGTATCACCTTTATCTGTCCGCCTGTTGCAATACCGAGAAAGCGGTCTGCAACCGCCTGCGGAAGCGACATCATAGGTATCTGATTTGTTGAAAAAATATATCCTGCCAATTTAACTCTCCTTTTTTATGTAAATTATATTATATAAAATCACAAGCATCTTGTCAACAACAGGAAAAAGTTGTATAATAGCCTAAAAGGAGACGAAAAACCATGATTAAACGCTTTATTTCATTTTACAAACCCCACATCGGGCTGTTTACGCTTGACATGCTGTGCGCGGTACTTGTTGCGGCTTGCGATTTGTTTTATCCTGTGATTGCAAAGCAGATAATAAACAAGTACGTGCCGAGTAAAAATCTGAGGTTGATACTTATATGGGCGGTGGCACTTCTTGTGATATATCTGCTCAAATATCTGTTCAACTTTGTCGTAAGCTATTACGGTCATATAGTCGGCATACGCATGCAGGCAGACATGCGCGGAAAAATATTCAAGCATCTGCAAAAAATGCCGTTTGCATTTTATGACGAAAACAAGACAGGCTCTATTATGTCACGTATTATAAACGATCTTAACGAGATATCCGAGCTTGCGCATCACGGTCCTGAAGATCTGTTTTTGTCACTTCTTATGTTTATCGGCTCGTTTGTTATGCTGACCTCGATCAATCTGCCGCTTACCCTTATCGTCTTTGCGGCAGTGCCGTTTGTAATTCTTTTTGCGGCACTCATGCGTTCGGGCATGATGAACGCATTCAAGCGCTCACGCGAGCAGATCGCAGAGGTAAACGCGAACATTGAGACTTCTATTTCGGGTATACGTGTATCCCGCGCATATACCTCTGAAAAGCATGAGATCAAAAAGTTTGAAGAGGAAAACAGGCTTTTTGCAAAAATCCGCGGACGCGCGATTTTAGAGCTTGCAAAGTTCCATTCGTCCATGACCTTTTTTATGGATTTTCTCTATCTTGTGGTGCTTGTTGCGGGCGGGCTGTTCTTTTATCACGGCATAATTGATATCGGCGAGTTTACCGCATACCTTCTTTACATAAGTATGTTTTTAAATCCTATCCGAAGATTCGTTTCACTTTTCGAACAGCTTCAGGAGGGTATGACGGGATTCAAACGCTACTGCGAGATAATGGACACGTGCGAAGAAGAGGAGACGGGCACGCTTGAGCCTGAAACGGTACGCGGTGATATCTGCTTTAAAAATGCAACCTTTTCATATCGTGGAAACGATGAAAACACAGTTATCAAAGACTTAAATCTTGATATACAGGCGGGAAAAACGCTTGCGCTCGTAGGTCCTTCGGGCGGCGGAAAAACGACGGTATGTAATCTTATACCCCGCTTTTACGAGTTGGGTGAAGGTTCTATAACGCTTGACGGCATCGATATCCGCGACATCAAACGCGAGAGCCTTCGTAAGCATATAGGCATCGTATCTCAGGACGTATTTCTGTTTAACGGAACTATCCGTGAAAACATCGCATACGGCAAGCTTGACGCGACTGACGAGGAAATAACCGAGGCGGCAAAAAAGGCAAACATACACGACTACGTTATGACGCTTGAAGACGGATATAACACAAACGTAGGCGAGCGCGGTGTTAAGCTTTCGGGCGGACAAAAACAGAGAATATCGATTGCAAGGGTGTTTCTTAAAAATCCGTCAATACTCATTCTTGACGAAGCTACAAGCGCTCTTGACAACACGACCGAAATGCTGATACAGCGTTCTCTTGACGAGCTTTCAAAGGGACGCACGGTAATCGTGGTAGCACACAGGCTTTCAACTGTAAAAAATGCAGACGAGATAGTCGTTATCGACAGCAACGGTATTGCAGAGCGCGGCACGCACGACCAGCTTATTGCAACACCTGACAGCATTTACAAAAATCTTTATAACTATCAATTCAGATGAGTAAGTATATAAAATGTCCGATCTGCACGACGGTACAGCCGTATGAGGTAGACTTCTGCGTGTACTGTGCAACGGTTTTTGATAAAACACAGCTACAACCTATCGAAAGGAATAAAGAAATGGATTTTGAAATTGTAAAGAGTAATCTTATAAGCCTTGGCTACAAGGTATCATGCTTTGAAACAGCAAGCGAGGCGGCGTACTATCTCGATTCTCAGATCGACGGTGTGTCTGTCGGCATGGGTGGGTCAATGACACTTGAGGCGCTTGATATTTACCCTATGCTTAAAAAGCATAACGACGTTTTCTGGCATCAGAAGGACGGACGCGAGGTTATGCAGTCGGCGGGGGCGGCGGACGTATATCTTTCGTCTGTAAACGGAATTGCAAAAACAGGTGAAATAATAAACATTGACGGCAACTGCAACAGAGTTGCATCAACCATGTACGGACATAAAAAGGTGTATCTTGTGGCAGGTGTAAACAAGCTTGCAGAGGATTACGAGGGGGCGCTGTGGAGAGCAAGAAATATTGCCGCGCCGAAAAACGCAAAAAGGCTTAACAAAAACACACCCTGTGCAAAAAGCGCTGACAAGTGCTACAACTGTAAAAGTCCTGAAAGAATATGCCGTGCGCTGTCTGTATTCTGGACAAAGCCTAACGGCTGTGACTATGAAATAGTACTTATAAACGAAGAATTAGGATATTAAAAAAATCACCGCGAAAGCGGTGAATTTTTATCAGAGTGTCAAAAAACCATTCTTTTAATTTGACACTCTGATGTGACTTTCAAAAAAGAGTGCAGATTTCGTGAACTCGCGCTCGTCGGCGTACAATGGTACGGTAGAGAGCGAGTTCGGGGGAAGTGAAGAAATCCCTTG
>JAZPZR010000188.1:0-4803 GCA_045544795.1 Eubacteriales bacterium | reverse complement strand
ACCTTTTCAACCGAGTTTTCATCAGGAAGAAGATCAAAGTAGAGTGCATAGATGCATGACGTCTGACGTGAATCGCAAAGACTTCCGTCCTCAAGCACAAACTGCTCTATAAAATAGTCTTTTTCGGTCTGATAAAGCGCTCTGTAACGCTCGGCATCCTCTGTTTTGCCGATAGCGTCTGCCATTTCTGCCATCATAAGCGCATCCCACGCATAATATGCAACACCGAGTATGCGCTTTACGTCACCCGCGTTTTGCTCAATTGAGAGCCAGTCGCCGTAGGTGTGTTTAGGTCCCGTTTTGCCTGTTGTGGATAAAAATCCGTCAACGTACAGTTGCATAGACGCATAGTGCTCTTTTATAAGACTTGTATCACCGTACATTTTATAAATATTGTACGGCACGATTATGCCCGCGTCTGCCCAGCCGAGCGCACCGTAGTTTTTGCCGTTTTTACAGGTAGGTGCGGCGCCCGCATACTGACCGTCTGCCGCCTGATTATCGCGGAGGTCCTGAAGCCACTTTGAAAGAAATGCCTTTGAGGACTCGGAAAGATAGGTCGCAGTCTTTGAAAATACCTGTGTATCGCCCGCCCAGCCTGCGCGCTCGTCGCGCTGAGGACAGTCGGTGGGAACTGATACGTAGTTTGAGTACATACCCCATATACTGTTTGAAATAAGCTGATTGAGGTCTGCATCCGACGTGGTTATGCTTCCGCTGTCTTTTTCAACAGAGGTAAGCACCTGCGCGCATATTCCGCTGAAGGTAACGTCGTCTGTTGCGGTGATCTCAATATATCTGAAGCCGTAATATGTATATGACGGACGGTAATACTCACTCTCCTCACCCGAAAGGGTGTATACTGTTGCAGCCTTTGATGAACGGAGATTTGCCGTATATACACTTCCCTCAGGTCCGTCGTTACCGCGGGAAATAAGTCCCTCTCCGTCATTGACGGTTTCTGCGTGACGTACCGTCACCGTCGTACCGCGCGAGCCCGATACCGTAAATGCCTCCCAGCCTGCGAGATTCTGACCGAAATCAACAACTGCAGTCTGTCCTTTTTTGAGTGTAAAGCTACCGTCTGTATAAGTTGCAACCGTATTTATTTTACCGTACTGCTCGTCCGTGGCATCTACTGCGCCCTCGTAAACGACAGCGGTTACCACCTCTTTTTGTAAATCGTCACGAACACGTAAGGGTGAGCCCTTATATGCCTCAATAACACCTGAAAACTCGGTGTTTACCACAGCGTTTGCGCCGCTATATGAGGGAGTAACGGTTGCATCGTACACCTCGCCTGTGTATATATCCGCATATACTACAGAACTGTCAAAGTCTGCCTGCCAGGTGGTATCCGTACCGATAACGGTCTGACTGCCATCCTTATAGGTAAGTATCATTTTTGCGCGGAAGGCAGGCTTTTTACCGACGTTTTGCACAATAGCATCTGTCCACCAACCGCCTGTCGATATTGCAGAGATTATGTTGTCACCTGCGTTTACAAGCCCTGTAACGTCAAACGAATGATAAAATCTGCGTGCCTTTGCATCTGTAAACGCGGGCTTGAGCTCGTCGTTTCCGACACGAATACCGTTTACAAATACGTTATAAATTCCGCTGCCTGTTGTATAGAGCTTTGCAGATACCGGCTTATCCGTCCTGAATTTTTTATAGAAGTGCGAGCCGCGGTCGTTAAGAAATACCGCGCCGACATTGTTTATATAAAGCGCGCCGTTTTTTACCTCGCCCGCAAGGAAAGGATTACCGCTTGAAAAATCACAGTCAAATGCAGTTTTGCCGTTTGCACTTAGTGTATAATCAACCACCTTGATACTGTCGAGAGTTCCGCTTTCACCCGAGGATGCGCGAACACCAACCCGACCAAGAACAGGCGCAATACCTATACCGCCCTTTGCATTTTTAATACCGACGGGGATTGTATGAACAAAAGTGCCGTCAACGTAGGTTGTAAGAGTATAGGGTGTGACGTCGACCCGTATGTTTACAGGGGTCGTCGATATATCGCCGACGTCTACTTTCACCGTATAATCTGAATATGCACCGAACGCGCCGTTTACAAGTGAATGCGGTTTTACCGATACGGTACCGTCCGAATTTTTATAAAACTGCCACATGTAGCCGTTTCTGCTGTCAGTTGCGCCGAAAATAATACCTATCGCCTGTTTTTCAACGGTAATGTCACACGATACGGAATAGCGAAGCTCACATGAGCCTTTTTTCATAAACCATATTGCTTCACCGTCCATGTTGACAAAGGTGATACCGCCGTTTTCTGCAGTACCGCCCTCAAAAACGTTCACGCCGTCATCAAAATTATAATCGCAGAGCACCCTGCCGTTTTTGTCGGTGCTGTAATCCGTTATCCTGTAGTTATCAAGCGCGCCCTTTTCAGAGTAAACGCGCGCACCCGTTTTCGCTATGTAATTAAGCAGGGGAAAATGAGTAAGCGCTGATTTTTCTACCGTAGATACAAGCGTACCGTTAAGGTAGGTCTTTACACCGCCGTTTTCGACCTGTATTTTAAGATTCTGCGGTGTTTCAAGTATATCCGAAATATCGCAGTTTATATAGCTTGTCACGTCTATCGAGCCCACGGGCTTTTTCCACGAGCCGAGATTTCTTACGTGAGGGGTGAGTGTCAGCTTTTTATTTGTCGTATCTGCCGCAAACTGCCACATATAGCAGTTCTTGGCGTTAAGGCCGTTGAAAATAGCAGAAAATCTTGTTGCTTTACCGCTTTGCATAACGGTAAAGTCTGTTTCAATTGTATAATTTGCATTACCATAGCTTTGCGAGGGAATAAAGCCCGCAAGTGCTGACAGCTTTTCACCGCTTTTACTTACAAGCGTTGCCTTGCCGTCTGCAACGGTTGTATTTTCAAAATACACTCTGTTGTCGGAAAAATCAGTGTCAATGATAACATAATCAGTGGAATTGTCCGTAACCTTAAAGCTGTCAAGGACAGTTGTTTCACCGTGCGCACGGATGCCAAACTCTTCAATTTTGTCAGATATTGCGATTTTAAGGTCAGATGCCGAAAACTCAGATACCTTCTGTCCGTTAAAATAGGTAACAACACCGGATTTTGTGACGTTTATCTTAAGTGACTGTGCCGTTGTATAGATATTGCTTATATCCTTTACGTACGCTGTGACATCCGAGGTTGTAAGTACGCTGTAACTGCCGCCGAGCTTAACGTGCGGGCGAAGCTTTACAAGACCGTCAGCAGGAGTGTACTTTATCTGCCACATAAAGTAGTTATAATCGTCTGCTTTATTAAAATAAATGCAGGCATTATTGTTACTTCCGTGCTGTGTTATAAACAGGTCTGTTTCAATAGTATAGTCAAGTGCATCATTTGAATAGCTTGTCACACCGCCATCTACAGATATCCATTCTGTACCGTCCCATGCATCCGATTCAAGAAGCCCCGTTTCAAAGGTAGCCGTATCGGTTACGGTATCGCCGTTTTTATCCCATACGGTAAGCTCCCACGTATACTCGGTAGAAGACTTAAGCGCCTGACCTGCGTATTCAACCGCCACGGTGTTATCGCTTTGCACCTTACCGCTGTCCCAGACAGTACTGTCGCTGTCTTTTACTACTATTCTGTATGCCGTTTGTTTCTGACCGATAACGTCAGATACCATCTTCCACGAAAACTTAGGAAGCGTATCAATACCTATTGGATTTACATTATCATTTGTCGTCATCTCATATACCTCTGTGCTTTTGTCGTCTGCCGACTCTTTTGCAAATACAGTCGCTGCCATTGAAATAATTATAGCAAAACATACCGTAAATGCCACTATTCTTTCAAATTTATGCATATAAGCTCACCTCTTGACTTAATTTTACATCAGTGATATGATAAAAACAAAGGGCATTTTCTATATGTTTTAGGGGGTGTTTTTATGCCCACTAAAAATATTGCAAACAAAAAATTTCACGTACACGTATGTCATCAGGATTACTGTAAAGCACACGACCATGAGTATCTTGAGCTTACCTTTCTTGCAAGCGGTGCTGTCGACCACTATATAAACGGTGAGGTGCACCGTGTAAACGCGGGTGACTATTTCATTGTTGACCACGGCACCGTGCACAGATACAGCCGTGTTTCCGACGAGCCTTTAGTTGTAATTAATATTCTGTTTTTTCCCGAATTTATTGACATGGCACTCACAGGCTGCCATGATTTTGAAAAACTGCTTGAGTCATATCTTTTAAAATTCGGTTATAAAAGCCTTAAAGAACGGGTGACGGGCAAAACCTTTCACGGCGATCGATCAATTTCTGCCATGGTAAACGAGATCGCCAACGAGTATGAGGCAAAGGAGTACGGCTATTACGAGTGCATACGCTGTCTTTTAATAAAAATCCTGATAACCACGATGCGTACGGTGGGAAAAAGCGATGATTCAAAAAAGATATCACCCATTATAAATCGGATAACCGAGTATGTGAAAAATCATTACAACGAGCACTTTACACTAAGCGATATTGCAGTTAAAAACGGCTATTCCCTCGGCTACCTATCAAAAAAGTTCAGCGATGAGATGGGAATGAGCTTTACCGATTACGTAAGACAAGTGCGCATAAGAAAATGCTGTCATCTTATACGCACAACGGATATGTCGATAAGCGAAATAGCATCTGCTATCGGCTATGACGATATAAAGCACTTTAACAAGGTATATAAGCAACAGCTTGGCATCACACCGCGCCAATTCAAAAAAATGCATAAATAAAACCGAGGTGAAATTCACCTCGGTTTTT
>JAZPZR010000187.1:0-5420 GCA_045544795.1 Eubacteriales bacterium | reverse complement strand
CCTACGAAATAATTATAAAACATCCCGATAAACCACAATTTGAAGGTTTCCTAGTCAAGCAGCATAAGTATTTTTTCTTTAGGCACAAGACCTACAAGCTGCTTTGCAACCTCGCCGTTTTTAAATACCATAAGCGTAGGTATGCTCATAATACCGAAAGCTGCCGCAAGGTCAGCCGCCTCGTCAACGTTTACCTTGCACACCTTTATATCGGGGCGCTCCTTTGCAATCTCTTCAACTGTGGGCGCAAGCATCATACAGGGACCGCACCACGTCGCCCAGAAGTCAACAAGCACGGGTCTGTCGCTTTCAAGCACCTCTTTTTCAAAATTATCCATCGTTATCTCAAGCATTTATTTTTCCTCCTTGTATTTATAGTATAACAGACAATGGCAGTATCCTTCAAAATCGGGGTCAGCCATCTGCTCGCGGAATTCCTTACAGATGCACTTGTACTCCTCCGTCCGTTCAAGACGGCAGGGACAGTAGCCGCCCTTTGCCTTAAGCCCCGCTTTTATTCTTTCAACTACCTCTTTGTTTTCGTTAAGACGTATAGCCATACGGTTCACATCCTTTCATATACAGTATACCATCATATTACTGCAATTTCAATTATTTTATATGTTATTGATAATATCGTGACTGTGCTGTTTTCGGTATTCTGAAGGAGTTACCGCCTTTACCCGCTTGAATACACGGCAAAAGTCGTTCACTCTTGTAAAGCCGGAGTGTATGGCGATCTCCGAAACGCTCAGCGTACTGTATCGCAAAAGCTCACCCGCATAGAATACGCGCGCCTTCTGTATGCCCGAGGTTATAGTTTCTTTATAGGCTTTTTTGTATACGCGCTCAATATAATCCGAACTGAGACCCAACGCTTTCGCAATAGAAGAGGCTGAAATCGATCCCGATATGTTTTCGTGAATATAGGTTTGTATTTTTGCGGCAAGCGGATTAAAGCCGTCTGTGTTTTTGTTGGAAAAATCAGAAAGCTCAAATAAAATAAGCCGTGCAATACAATCCTTTGCCGACTGATTCTGCCGTTTTGCGTAAATGTCAAGCAGATAGCTTTCAAGCAGATCGACAAGTCGGTCGGGTCGGGAGGGAGTAGAAAGCGCAGTTATGTTGGTTTTGCCGTTTTTGGATAACTCTGCATAAAAATGAAACCAATAAAAAGAAAGCTCCCTGTCATAATCGCGGTAACCGCCGTGAAGCTGACCCGCTTCAATAATAAGTGCCTGACCCGCCTTCACCTCATACTTTATATCCCCGACAAACATATACAAAGTGCCCGATTTTACAAAAATGATCTCCCAGTCGTGCCTTGTTCTTATTGTGTGCCTGCCGTATCCGGGCGATACAAACAGACCGCACGTGTTTCCCCTCACCGAATTTATATCAACGCTTATGCTTTTCATATCACGTCCTCCTGCAAAAACTATATCATACCTCCCGGCACGATTTCAATACACAGGTCGGAATTTGGTAAAACATATACGTGATTTACGCCTTGAATATACACCGCCGCGTGATATAATTTAACTAATACTGATAAGGAGGAAATCAAGTGAAAAGACTTAAAAGAATTATTTCATCGGCACTTGTATTTACTGTTATGGCATCTTTTGCGGTTTTCGGAACAAAAGCGTCCGCGACAAACGGTCTTACGGATTTTATAACGTCTGATACAGATATCGACGCGATATTAAAAACACCGTACGTTGATGCGGTCCCTACGGCTTTTTCCGAGCTTGCATTTGCTACTCATTCACAAGGGTACGGTTTTGATGCAAATTCAATTTTACGCACCGGCGCATCGGTCAAGTACGATATGCAGATCGATCTGAGCGTTAACGGCAACGATATAAAGCCTGATGGCGGTTACTATTACCCCAGCCATACCGCACTCAGTTCAGATATGAGCAAAACTGACAACTACGGTGACATCACTGCAAAATCAACTGTCAGCGCAACCTATTCATACGATAAATATACACCCGATGTATATATTGCAGACGGTATTATTGATTATACCAATTCTCATGCAAACCGTTGGGCAACGTGGAAATCTCCTAACGATTCTGACACGCTGACCTTTGACTTCGGTCATAACTACGATATTGATAAAATTGATATGCACTATTACACCGACGGAGGCGGTACACAGTATCCCACCGCGGTGAAAATCTGCTATTATAACGGCACGGAATACGTAGAGGTACCCGGCGTTACCTATCCCGATATCGTTTCAAACGGCGCAACGGTATATACCTTTGACAAGGTTACTACATCGGCAATTACCGTGACTCTTACCCGCGTTTCAGGTAAGGGTATGGGCGTTACCGAGGCGGCAATTTACGGAAGCCCCTCTGCAAAGCGTGTTAATTTTGCTACAACAGCGGCGCTTTCCGCTTCCTACAGCTATAGCTATTATGCTCCCGAGTATACGGTTGACAGAAATATTGCATACAGCGGCGGTAACTACAACCGCTGGGCAACCTGGAGATCAGGTACTGAAAAGGACTGGCTTGAATATGACTTCGGCAGGGAAATGACACCCGATACGGTAAATATTCATTTCTTTACCGACAGCGGCGGTACTCAGCTTCCCTCTGCGGTAGAGCTTCAGTACTGGAACGGAGAAGAATTTGTTGCAGTCCCTGACGTGACCGCCCCTGCGGAGTTGTCAAAAACCACAGCCAATACCTTTACCTTCCCCGCAGTAAAAACTTCAAAACTGCGCGTTGTGCTTACGAATTTAAACTATTCGGGCAATAAATACTGCGCTGTAACTGAAGTTGAGATTTACGGTAATTCGGATAATTATTATAACGTGGCAGCAACTGCTGAGATTAAATCGTCAATAACTCCCAGGTATGGTGAGGTAACGTTTATAAACGACGGTATTATCGGCTACTATAACGCTGTTAATAACAGATGGAACACCTATATCGGCAGTGAGATAATAAAAACGTCAACAGTTGACTTTTTGTTTGAGTCAACCTCCACGGTAGAAAAAATAGCGGTTTATCCTTTTGACGAAACGACACCTTACGGCTCAAAGACTGCAGCAGATGCGCAGATGCTCGTACCCGAAAGCGTCACCTTCCAGTATTTAAAGGACGGCGTCTGGACGGATATTGAAAACGTAAGCGGTCCTTCGGCGTTCACCCCCGGACGCGTTGCGATATTTACCTTCCCGCAGATAACCACCTCTGCTATCCGCGCTACAGTTAACGCGCAGGATAACAAAACAACGGGTATTACCGAGCTTGAGATATACGGAAAGCCTGTCGTTGCAGAAAACGCTCCCTATAACGTAACTGTCAGCGAGGAAAAATTTATTACGACTGACAACGTTGTAACAAGCGTTATCAAGGTTACAAACAACGACACTGATACTGCCGAGGTTATTTTTAACGTTACAAACACACGCGGCGTGATAAGCGAACAGCAGGACGGAATGTACGTTGTTATGAATTCAGAGGGTGCGACCGAGATTACAGGCGGATTTTCAAACGTAGTATTGTTAAAGGCGGGCGAGAGCTGTGAGTTTATCTCAACTCTTGCGTTTGCAAAAACAGAGGCGGATGCAAAAGCAAACGCACAGGCTGTAACTGCAGACAAAGACAGACTTGAAAATCACAAGGCAAGCTACCTTGCGTGGTTTAAGCAAAACGTCCCCTTCTTTGAATGTGACGACCCGCAGATAACACAGACCTACTACTTCCGTTGGCTTACATACAGAAACAATATCCGACTTCTTCCGACGGATAAATATATGATATCCGAGTTTTTGCCAAACGTCGGTTGGGCGGGCGCTTACAACTCAATCGTTGCGGCACTTCCACATCAGATGTATGAGGGACGTTGGATAAAGAATACGCAGTATCTTGACGACTACAAGGATTTCTGGTTTGAAACAGACGGTGCAAAGGTTACAGGCTACGTCAACTCAACTGCAGACGCTTATTATGCAGACTACCTTGTAAACGGCGATAAGGATGCGCTTATAAAGCATCTTGATAACCTTATTTCAGTATACAACGTGTGGGAAACCAACTCGTCATCAGCCAACGCATATTACGATTCAGATACAGGTCTTTACTTTGTTAAAAACGGTTATGACGGTATGGAGTACAGCCTTTCATACAAAAAGGGCGGTAGTGATATCGGCTACAGACCTACGGTAAATGCGTATATGTACGGCGATGCAATGGCGATTGCACAGATCGCGACGCTTATTGGCGAAGCTGATATTGCAAAGACGTATTACGATAAGGCGCAGACTATAAAGAATGCTGTTGAACAGCTTTTGTGGAACGGCGAGGATAATATGTTCGAGGCATACGACCTCGGCGAAGGCGATACGCTCGGTATCAAGGAGATCATCGGTTACGTTCCGTGGTATTACAATATGCCCACAGATTCTGAGGAGTTTGCAAAGGCATGGCAGTATCTTACAGACGAAAACACCTTCTACGGTGTGTACGGACTTGCTACTGCAGATAAGAGCCACCCCGAATATAATACCTACTACACCGATACGTCTTTAGGCAGAAGCGGCGGCTGTAACTGGGACGGCTCGTCATGGCCGTTTGCAACAACGCAGACGCTTACCGCGGCGGCGAATGCGCTCAACAACTATGAAAATGCAGGACTTACTGCAGACGATTACTATAAAACTCTCAAGGCATACACAAACGGTCAGTTTAAAAACGGCTATTCATGGGTCGGTGAAAACCGCGATGCCGACAATAGTAAGTGGTATATCGACCACGCATCAAGAAGCTATCACTATAACCACTCTGCATACGCAGACCTTATCATCACGGGTCTTGTAGGCATCCGTCCTGCAGATAACGATGATACAGTTGTTATCAATCCGCTTGTACCCGAAAACACGCTTTCAAGCTTTGTTCTTGAAAACGTTGAGTACAGAGGCAATAATCTTACTGTCGTTTACGATAAGACGGGCGAAACCTACGGCGTAGGTAAGGGACTTACCGTTTACGTAAACGGTGAGGTTGCAAAAACTGCAGATACCATCAGCAAGCAGACGGTACTTCTTGCAACACATGAGCATGATATCGTAACTGTAGAGGCAAAAGCGCCTACATATACGTCTGCAGGTTGGAACGAGTACGAGTATTGTACAGTATGTGACCATACAACCTTTGAAGAGCTTAAAATGCTTGAGACACCCTCAGTTTCGGGTGACGGCACGGCGGCAACGCTTGCAGGTGACGGCGCAAGACGCGTATACTGGGGATATATAGGCACGGAGAATACCGAATACAAGTGGTTTAACGACTTTAAGGCGCAGTGCGGTGATACCTTTACTTCTGAATTTAATCCGAAGGCTGACGATAAGTATCTGCTTGAAAAGGCAGGCTACTACCGTTTTGTTGTAAACTATA
>JAZPZR010000186.1:0-12148 GCA_045544795.1 Eubacteriales bacterium | reverse complement strand
TCTCTGTTATGGTTTATTTATACAAAAAGCCTGCTTTCATTTTGAAAGCAGGCTTGAGACTGACAAAAAAGGCACAGACCGTGAAGAAAAGGATTACACCCTTGCCTCCACTTGTCAGGGGAGGTGGATTTTGCCGTGCGGCAAAAGACGGAGGGGGAGTAGTGGAGGATATTATCCTCCCGCAACAGCAAATAAAATATACCATGAAAATTTTGCATTTTCATGGGATTTCTTCACTTCCCGCGAACTCGCTCTCTACCGTACCATTGTACGCCGACGAGCGCGAGTTCACGAAATCTGCACTCTTTTTTGAAAGTCACATCAGAGTGTCAAATTTTTAAAAATAGTTTTTTGACACTCTGAGCCTGCTTTACGTTAATATAAAGCAGGCTTAATTTTATTTGAACAGGTCTATGTCAAATTTCCACTCTTCGCGTTTTCTGAACGGAGCTTTGAATTTTTTGGTAAGCACACCCTTTTCTTCAAGGTGGCAATAGCACGCCATATCACACGCTCTTCCGCAAATTGAAGACTGATATGAATGTGTGATGGGCGGATAGAAATAAAGACTGTCAAGAATCTTTTTTGCAGTTTCGGGTGTGACCTTTGCTTCACCCGCAATTATCTCAAGTCGGTTATCGAAATTACCGAGAGCATCAAAGGGCATAAACGGATTTTTAGTACCGTTTGCGCCGTTATAGTATACCGCGCACTGCCACGGCTCAACACTTCCGTCTTCTCCTATCGCGCGTCCGGGGCAGGCTGCCTTGCATTTTCCGCAGTTGTCACAAAGGTGGGGTGTCTTTTGCTCCGTTGCCTCAAGCTCGGCATCGGTAAGTATAAAGCAGTATCTTACCATCGGACCGAACTCATCGGTAAGAAGCGTATTATGAAAGCTTTTCTCACCGAGACCGCATTTTACGGCAGTATCAAGAAAATCAAGCTGTATCTCCTCTGTCTTTCCTCTGTATATATCATAATACGACACCTCAGGATTCATGCCGTCCTCCTCTGCCATTATCTGCTGATGACGGCGCTGCGGAAGTGCAATAAATCCTTCCTCCTCAAGCATCATAGAAACTCTGAGCGATGCCATAGGCATTACAGTCTCTTCCATATTTTCAACCGCCATGGTTGTAAACTGATGGTATATACTGCCCTCTTCAATGCCTCTGTAAACACCTCTGAGAACTCTGAACGCAAGACCTATGACCGTCTTTGTTTCGGGCATGATCTTAAATATCGGATCGTCCTTATCAAAACGGCTTGCAGGCGCAAAGCCTACGATGTCGGCACCGTTTTCTACCGCAAGTTTTATAATTTTATTTCTCACAGGCTTTCCTCTCCCTTCAGATGTTTATAGCATGCAATATCGCATTTTTTTGCGCAAAGACAGGGAACGTAGCCCCACTGTGTTTTGGGCAGAAAATCAAGTTCTTTATAAATTTCGCGTGCAGACTCGGCATCAAATCTCTTTTCGCCGTTCAATATCGCCTCACGCTCGGGGTTATCCTTTAAAAAGTCGTCCGTCATAAACGGATTGGATTTGTGCGCGCCCTTGTAATACACGCTGCACTGCCACGTGTCGAGACCGTTTTCGTCAATAGCTTTACCCGGACATGCCGCTATACATTTACCGCATTTGTCGCACACAGGCTCTGCAAGCTCCCCGTCAAATTCAAGCGGCATATCGGTAATAATAAAGCAGTAGCGCATAAAAGGACCGTACTCACGGTTTATTATCTTTCCCGAAAGTCCCGTTTCGCCAAGACCGCAGGCCTTTGCCGCTTTTCCGAAATCAATTATAACGTCGGGAACAGGCTTGCCCGGCTCGACAGCCTCTGCATAAATAAGCTCATAGGTGTCAACCACCTCGGGATTTGTGGATTTATCACCCTTTATCTTAAGGGTGGGCACTGCCTTCTGACAGCATGCATCGTAACCCTCATCCTCGATAAAGCCGCCCATTTTCAAAAGGAATATTTCTGCAAACTCCTCATCGAAATATTTTACACCCATCGTTGTATATGTATAGGTCTGCGTTCCCCTTTCCATAGCCTTGTAGATGCCCCTTGGAACTGCAAAGCCAAAGCCAATGATAGATTTTGCATTCGGCAGTATCATTTTAGGGTCTTTTTGCGGATTTTCTTCCTCGTACACCCTGCCTATCCTGCAGACTGTAGCGCCAAGCTCTTTAGCTTTACGTTTTATATCCTGTGCGTTCATATAACACTTATCCTTTCTGTATTTTCAGGAGCCGTATTGCTGTTTTCAACAACGAGCACGGTAGCATCAGGGCTTACGACAATGTTATGCCAGACGCTTTTTTCAACATTGTACACCTTGCATTTTTCCATTTTGTACGGCTTGTCGTTTTCATAGAGCGTTGCCTCCCCCTCTAACAGAATAAAGCATTCGTCTGTTAAAAGATGGCGCTCTTTCGTCCTGTACTCTGTAAATCTGTCACCGTAGCGAAGCATTCCTATTTTCCAGCCCTCAAAGGACTTTACAACAGTAAAATTTTCACCTGTATAATCGTAGATCTGCATTATCTGTCAAGCCTCCATGCCTTTTTGGTACGAAGCGGCTCTTTAAATCTGCCTTCCATACAACCGCCCTTTTTCTCAAGCATGGAAACGCATGCGCGGATACATCCGCCGCATTTTGCCATGTTATAGCCTACAAAGTTGGGGAAGAATTTCTGCAGGGCACCATACACCTTTACTATCTCCTCCTCATTTGCAACGTCGGTCACACCCTCCATAAGATCAAGCGCACCGTTTTCGTTTTTATCCCATACTTCCTTGGGTACAAAGGGGTTATAGTATCTTCCTGCATGAGTGTAAAAAGCGTAGCAGCGCCACATATCGATATCGCCCCACTCGATCTTTTTGCCCTCAAGCTCTATAGTAACACTCTTACCTGAGTTTATCGCAGGGATACAGCCGCCGGGGCACTCACGGACACACGCGCCGCACTTACGGCAAAGCGGTTCGCCGTTATATATCTCGTCATACTCGTCAAATTCCGCATCGGTAAATATAAACGCAACTCTCTGAAGCGGACCGAATTCGGGAGTAAGAAGCATCTTGCTCCAGCCTATCTCACCCAGACCGCAGGCAACCGCCGCAATTCTGAACTGTACAAGAAGGTCGGGTGCTACGGCGCCCTCACGGACAGGCTTTGTATACTGAACCGTTCTGTGATGAACGGGCGTTCCCTTTGAGCTTTCGTTTACCTCAAGCATCTCCTCAGGCGAAATGGTGTTACCGGGTGAGCCGTCCATATCCGAGATAACGCCTCTTGCTCCTGTATTACGGTAAGCAAACGCCTCGTACCCCTCGTCCTCGATTGCCTTACCTACGTGATAAAGCACGGCGGGTGCAAAGATATCGTTTATTCCGCCGTATGCCATTGAAGGATACTGATAAAACTGTGTACCCTCCTCAATACCGCGCTGAACACCGCGCGGTATCCTGAACGCAAAGCCTATACAGCTTTTCGCCTCAGGAAACAGCTTTTGCGGGTTCATCACGTCAGGCGCGCCCGAAAAGCGCGACATAGGTGAAATGCCGCAAAGGTCTGCGCCTGCATTTTTTGCAACCTCTTTTATCAGTTTACTGCTTAACATGTCTATTCTCCTATCTTTTTTATAGTAAGCGGTTCGCCGTTTTCAACAACGTACGGATATATGCTGTGCGCGGGCTCAAGCAGTCTTAAAATATCACCGCTGTATTTTCTGTTTATATAGCTTTTGAGTACCTCTGTCGGATTTTTATGTATACGCGTTGCAAGCTTTGCCGCCGTAAAAAGCCCGTCGTAGCTGTCAATATCCTCAGGACGTACAAAATTCGTGTTATCAATTATCTTTTGGATATTGCCTTCTTTTTTAAGATATTCGTGACAGATACCGCAAAAATCGTAGCAGTTATCCATTTTTACGATTTCCGCCTCATGTGCCACAAGGTTATCGTGAAAATTATGCGCCGAGCAGTTGTTAAGGCAGCCGCTGTTTGCGAGCATAAAAAGCTTTTTACCGTTTTCCGTTGCGTAATCATGAAGCACCCTGATACTGTCTTTATCGCGGTTAAGCTCACGCTTTACATAAAAACTGTCAAAATAGTCTGCAAGATAATCCATTCCCTGCACCGTGCCTATCTCCATATTGACAGATGCGCGGACGTCTGTTCCCTCAAAATTGTTTTTAAAAAACTTCGCAATAAGAGGAGACGCCGTCGTTACCGATTGCAGACCGTAGTTTGTCATAATATAATCCGCCGTCTGCCCGATTTTTTCAAAAAAAGCACGTGATTGGCTGTCTTTTCCGTAACAGTTTGCATTGAAAAGCAGATTAAACTTTATTCCCCGCTTTGAAAGCACCGAAAGCGCATTTTTCTGTATCTCGATAAGCTCCCACGGCGTAAGGTCGTCACTTTGCGTCTGCGCACTGCGCCCGCTTGCAAAATCACCCCATGAAAAATACACCTCGTAAATACTGTCGGCATTATCCGCTATGCACTGCAAAAATTCACTGTTGTTTTTTGCAAGACCTACGCAAAATTTCACTTTTTTTCACCTCTTTTGATTTTAACATTCACATTCTAGCTGTAAACCGCGGTGTTGAAAATATAAAAATTAAATATTTTGGTATAAAAAACAAATATTTCAGACTTTTATAACATTGAAATAATAAGAGATATGTGTTAATATTTGATTACATTATATTAAGGAGAAAAACATGATATTAAGGAGAAAAACATGCTTTACGACGAATCAAAAATAAACAGCGTGTCGCTTGACACTTTATGCGCGTCTCTCGCGTACGCCATGGGCATTGAAAAGCCTGCGCTTGCGGCAAATGCCAACTGCGACTTAAATGCTTATATAGATAAAATATTCGACGGACAGAAGGCGGACCGCGTTGTCATGTACAATCCCGATGCCGTCGCGCAGTGGATATACCATAAATACCCCCATTCATTTTCAGATTTTGACAGGTATGCGGACATTGAAGTGCCCTTTAAAACGGTCATGCCTTCCGTAACACCCGTATGCTTTGGCACAATGTACACAGGCGTTCAGCCTGAGGTACACGGTATACAAAAATATGAAAAGCCCGTTATTACGGTAGATACACTTTTTGACGCGCTCATCCGCGCAGGCAAAAAGCCCGCGCTTGTCACCTACGGCAGATGCAGTCTTGGCAGAATATATCTTGAGCGCGATATGGATTACTACCACTTTGAAGAGGGCAGTATTGCCGACGTCAACGCAAAGGCTGTCGAGCTTATTCTTCGCGACGAGCACGATTTTATCTTGATCTACAACGGCAATTACGATTCTGTCATGCATAAAAAAGGCCCCGAAAGCAACGAGGCGCTTGCAGAGCTTGGCGTAAACTGCCATATCTTTTCGGTAATTTCCGAGCTTGTCAAAAATCATTGGCAGCACCACAACACGCTCGTAGGCTTTGCAATGGACCACGGCTGTCACGAAATTGACGGCGAGTGCGGCTCGCACGGGCTTGACATGCCCGAAGACATTAACATCGTTCATCTGTACAAGGGCTATCCCAAAAAATAAAGCAAAACTATGATTATAAAAAACCTATTGCTCGCATCCGAGTCATACACACATCAGAACTGGATCTACAAGGATATAAACGTCGGTTTTTCCCGTCTTTACTACATCATTGACGGTGAGGCGTACTACGAGGGGAACGGAAAAACGGTGCAATTTAAAAAGGGGCATCTTTATCTTACCCCGATAAGACACCCCTTTACCATATACGAAAACCCCGAAAACAAGCTTTTTCACACCTACGCGCATATAACGACGCTCCCCGCCGTCACCCGCTTTACCGAGATCGAGGTAAAAGAGGGCACCCCGCTTGCAGATGCGGTCGCGCTCTGGCGAAAGTATGCAACCTGCAAAGATTTTGAGCTTATTTCAAACGTAATTCAGTTTTTACTGTCGCAGATACCCGATGGCTACTGCGAAAAAAACAGCGTAGCACAGCAAACAAAGCAGTATATTGACGCGCTCAAATCAAGCAGGCTTGACATGGCTGAGCTCAGTGATGCACTCGGCTACTCGCGTGAGCATATCACCCGCGTGTTTCACACCGTTTACAGAACCACACCGACACAGTATTTCAATTCCCGCCGTATGAATCTTGCGGTTGAAAAGCTGTCAAACGGCGAAAAAATAAAGGCGGTTGCAGATCAGCTTGGATTTGCAACCCCCTATTCCTTCAGTAAATCATTTAAAAAGCATTTCGGTGCATCACCCATGCGGTATTTAAAGGAGCTGAAGGAGTGACGCCTCCTTTAGCCATCTTTTTGCAAACTCCTCCTGCCCCTCAAGGCTTAAATGTATACCGTCGGGCATATACATGCTGTCGTTATCGGTAAGCCACCCGTTTGATATAAGTTTTATGCCGTAGCCCCCCGCAATTTTTGCAAGAGCCTCGTTGAATACGCTTATATTTTCATTACTTTGAAGCTTTGATTTACCGTCAAAGCTTTTTTTAAATCTCTTTTCACTTACGGGCGGTATTTCAAAAAGAAGGACTTTTGCGCCGTTTTTTACCGCCCAGCCGACAATGCTTTTTACGTTTCTTTCGTATTCCGACAGGCTTACCTGCTGGAGCGTCCCACTCTCGATACAGACGGAATCGTTACTGCCTATCATGATTGAAACAATACCCGGCTTTGATTCTTCTATATGCGTTTTTGCGCTGTGCAGTATCATGGAAGAGGTAGCGCCCGATACCGCGCCGTCAGTTGCCAGAAGTTCACCCGCAAGCGTCACCGTGTCTTGGTAGCCGAGGTTATCGCTTGTTATCGAGTCCCCCAAAAACACTACACGCTTGCCACGAAGCGCCCTGCACTCTGTCGGCATCTGATTTTTTATACGCTCTGCCCTTTTATTTTGTATATCCTTTATTTCATCAAGCATGGACAAAAGCTCGCCGTCGCTCATATCAAGAAACGGTCTTAAATGCGAAACGCTTATCGGGTTTTCACAGATACTGTTATGAAGATTGAATCTTGCAAAAAATTTTACTGACATTTACTGCCCTCTCTTTTTGGAATAGGTTAAAAGTCAAATCCGAACCTGTTTTAAAAAGGCGGATTTAACCTTTTAACCTAAGCGTTATCTTTCCGTCTGTTGATTTAAATTCTATATTGCCGTTTTTTTCACATGCCGTTGCGCCTTTGAAAAGCATACTGTATTTATGACCCTTATAACAATATTCAAGCGAATCCTCTGCCACGGTAAGCTCTCCCTTTACCGAGTTTGCAAAAAGTGTAAGCGTAGGTGACAGTATCTCGATCTTATCCTCATAAAAGGTAACGGGACCCGCGCAAAGCACCCCGTCGCCCACTTTTTTACTGTCAAAGGGCAATGCGTTTTCATCAATCATCATACCGCAGCACTTTTTGTCCTCATCCGGCGCTGTCATCGAATCAACTATCGGCAGGTTTTCAAACACCGCGTCAAAGGTTTCACAGTTATTTTTAAGATAAAGATCCTCGATTCTTTGGTCAAAGAGAAAGAGGCTTCTTATAAACAGCTTATCCTCAAACCTGAAAAGATTTGCGGTGTAATTTTTACAGTCGTAATAGGTCGACTGCACGTCGGTCGAGTCAAAGTTATCAGGCGCGACAACTGCGGTTGCGGGCGTTTCTTTATACCGATTTTTAAAGTACTCACCCGTGTCGCACATTTTCTGAAATACCACGTCCCCGCGCGCAATAAGCTGTTCTATCTGAGTTCTGGTACCCTCAATAAGCTGATCCTTAAGCTTATAAAAGCTGTTTTCCTGACCTATCTGTGAGTATGCAAAGCCGAGCGATTCGGTACCGTAAAAGCAATTAAACATCCACTCGGTTATATCGGGTGTACTGCCCATATACCAGCAGGGCTCAAGCGTAAAGCAGGCTGATTTTTTACCGACCGCCTTAAATTCGTCCGAGCTGTACTTGTTATTGTCATAGTTATGTATAGGGCAGGGTCCGAGAAGGCGGAATACGGGGATATCCGTCTGCATATCACGGCTGCTCGCGGGAGTGAAGATATTATTTTTTGACGGATAGTAACCGCCGTTAAAATAACCGCCGAGAAGTGTGTACGCATCGGTATTTGCCTGATCGCGGCAAAAGGCTACTGCCGATATATCGTAATTCTTTTCAAGGTAGTTAAGCGTATGTGTATCGATCACCCAGCCTGCAACGGTTTTGGGGTAATAGCCAAACACCTCTTTGAACTTTCTCATCGTTTCGTCTATTAAAAGCTCGCGCTGTGCGGGCGTATACGCCATTGAATAGCCGGGGATTATATGCCAGTCCCACTTCCAGCCCTTTTCACTTTCATAAGGAATACCGCAGGCAGAGGTCATCGGCTCAACTATCTCGTACCACAGACCGAGCTCTGTCTTATCGGTCGCTTGGTTTTTAAAAAGAGATACGAAATCGTTATCGCAAACGGTATCATACTGAAGCAAAAAGGTGTTATCAAGACCGTATTCATTTACAAGGCGAAGCTGTGCCGCCGTCATATCAAGCAGTTTTTCTGTTGAATTCTCGTGCCGCTCGTCAATTCTTCGCACAAAATTCATTATATTTACAACTTTCATAGTCTACCTCTTATTCACAAAACATAGTTCGCGTCAGCTCGTACGCAAAGACCTTGTTCATATCGCGGGTGGGATGGTTTATCTTGTTAGACAAAAGCTCGGTTGTGTCAACACCGCTTTTTTCAAGCGTTTTCCATATCGCGTAGCAGTCGCAGACGGGGATTCCCATCTCCTTGCAGAGCGCTCTTGCACCGTCGATATGTCTGTCAAAATATCCCTCGTTCTGTTTAACCGCGGTTCCCTTTGCAAGCTCGATAAAATCGGGGTCGCAAAGATGCGGGCTTACCTTCGTATTCATCATATTGGGGGTCATAAAAATAAGCTCGCTTCCCGATGCAAGTATTTTTTCAAATATCACGCGAAGGTTATCTGTGTATCTTGCAACGCTTGTATCCTTTTTACCGCAGTCATTAAGTCCGTAGCATACCACAGTAAGATCGGGCTGATGTCTTATAACGTCACGCTCAACCCTCTCCACACCTCTGCCCGTGTTGTCACCGCTGATTCCCGCGTTAATGGTGTTTACAGGCACCATCGGGAAGAGCATTGACAGAAAATCAACCACAGAACGCTCGTAGCAACAGCGCTGATCAAAAACCGTTTCTATCTCGTTGTTTTCTTTTTTATAAATTTCAAAACAGCCCTGTGTGACGCTGTCACCGAGAAACGCGATCGTCACTCCTTCGTGATTCATGTGGTCTTTTGTTTTTGCCGCCATCTTTTCAATTATTTTCACGTTATTTTCCCTCTTTTATATAAAATTTGTTTTTGCCGACAGACAGCTTTTGTCCGTTAAAGGCAGCATCTATCCCGCCCGGCAGGTCTACCGTATACTCAAAGCCGCCGTCCTTATAATAAATGCTTGCCTCAATTTTACCGCGCACCGTCTGCATGCTTCCCCTGACAAAGCCAAGCTCTTTTATAAATTCGGGGCAAAGCTTTATTTTTTTAAAGCCTGCGCCGTCAATACAGGGGGTAATACCGAGAAGGCATCTGTAAAACCACGCGATAACACCCGAATACATGTGGTGATTGTGCGAGTCCTTATCCTCGCCGTCCCACTTTTCCCAAAGTGTCGTAGTACCGCTTTCGTACCAACTGCGATATCCCGGTCGGCTCTCTGTCAGTAGTCTGTACGCTATATCTCCCCTGCCTATATCCGACAGCGCGTAGTATATAAACTGTATGCCCACCATTCCGCTTTTGAGCATATAGTTATCACTTTCTATAATTTCGACAAGTTGTTTTGCAAGGGTAGAAAGGTCATCTTTGACCTTCATGCCTATAAGCATTGCTACGGCAGTCTGCTGACTTACAATGCAGTACCCGTCACTGTCAATATAGCGGGATGCAAGTGTTTTTCTGAAGTCGGCGCTCTTCACTTTAAACCTGTCACAGCCTGTTTTTGCAATATCATGCGCCGCCCCTGTTATATCGTACGCCTTTAAAAGATAGATATCCGCAATCAATCTGTGCGGTACGGCGTGACGCACGTTGCTTGTCCAGTCGTCAAGAATAAACCGGTAGCCTTCATCAAGCTTTTTTTCCAAAAAAGCAATATATCTCTCGAAGTAAGGTATACCGCGCACAAGCATATCCTTTTTTCCTGTATACAGGTATACGCGGTAAGGCAGTTCAAAAAGCATAAGGTCGCATACGGGACCGCATTTATGCCCCCACGGCCAGTCGGGCGCGGGTACGGTGCCGTGAAGCGAGCCGTCGGGAAACATACCCGCCAGCATATCCTCGTACCACTTTTCAAAAAGCGGCAGACTGTCAAAGTTTATAAGCACCTGCTCCGTGCTTGCCTGCGCATCGTTCATCCACCCCTGCTTTTCGCGGGTGGGACAGTCGGTAAGGCACCAGAACATATTTGAATAGGTAGAGCGTATGCCCGCCTCGTAAATAAAGTTCAAAACGTTGCTTGCCGATTCGAACTCCGACCTTCTTGCGATATCCTGATGGGTAAAGTATGCGACAATATCGGGCTTTTCCAAAGCCCCTTCTATCAGAATATATCTGAAGCCGTGATAGCAGAAGTGCGGCTTAAAAACGTCGGTATCTCCCGATGCGGTAAGCTTATTTATATGAAAGGGCGATTCGGGATAAAAATTTTTCGAATTGAGATTGTTATAGCTTGGCGCGCCGTTTTTGTCTACCTCTTCGGTATAGTAAAAGGTTATTTCCTTTCCGCGCTCTTCTTTGAGGCAGACCTTCGCGTAGCCCGACATATTGACACCGAAATCGGCAAGATATCCGCGCTCTGTTTTTATAATGCTTTTTGGCTTTATACACTCTGCTTCACGGACAGGCTGACAAAGGATAGGCATGAATTTTGCGGTGATATTTTCCTTTTCAACGGCGTTTTGCCATGCGCTGTCGTCAAAGCCTGCCGACATCCAGCTGTCATCCTTTTTTCGCATATCCCAATACTCGCCGCTGCGGATATTGTTGTAAACGATATGCGAAGCGTCACGGCTGCATTTCCAGCTGCTATCACTTACAAGCGCGGTGGTTTTTCCCACCGTAAGATGCAGAATAAACTGCGGCGAATCGCGCCAGAGCGCCTTGTCAAAATCCCACGCAGTACGAAACGGCTCGTTAAAAAAGCCGTTGCCTGCGATAATGCACACCGTGTTTGCGCCCTCACGTAAGAGTGAGGTGACGTCATATTCGTTATACCACAGTATTTTTGTATAGTCACTGATTGCCGAAATAAACAGGTCGTCCGTGATATCCCGACCGTTTATATAGTATTTTGCAAAGCCGGGACTGCAGACGTATATCCGCGCATCCTCCACCCTTTCAAGCATAAACTCTTTTCTGAAAAAGGGTGCGGGGTCATATAAACTGAAGTCGGACGGCTTTTCCGTTGCCTTTATAAATTTTGCATTTTTAAAAACCGACATCTGTCACACCTCGTTTCGTTTTTATTATATCAAATGCATTTTCTCTGTAAATGCCCGCTTGTGACGGTATGATATCCGATTGTGATGTATTTTGTAGACGTTCCCGTTTGTTTTGTGCGAATTTTGGCGGGCGATTCATGAATCGCCCCTACAATACACCAATTCCGTTTGCACCGAAGGTGCAACATCGTTACGCGCAGCGTACATCGTTTTGCGACAGCAAACAAAAAAGACTCCCGAAGGAGTCTTTTTTTATTGTAGGGGTCGGCGCCATCGACGACCCGATTATTAGTTGTTTTCTACAATGTAGATTATATCGTAGGTTACGTTTGTAAATCCACCGTTTATAAAGCTTTCCATTGTGTAGTTTACGCAGAAGCCGTAGTAACCTGTCTTATCAAGTGTGTAGGTGTCCCCCGTCTTGACTGTCCACTCACCCGTAAGGCTGCCGCCACATGCCGCTTTAAGTGTATCGTAATTTACAACACCCTCAGCATCTTCACCGATGTAGCCCCAGTAAAGCTTGTTTACTGTGCCGCCGACGTTATCAACGTTTGCAGTTGCTACGCCGTTTTCAGCTGTGATGATTCCGATATTT
>JAZPZR010000185.1:0-9817 GCA_045544795.1 Eubacteriales bacterium | reverse complement strand
ATCGTGCTATTTTTTTTAGATGGTAATTATGATATGATTATTGGGTTCGGTTCAATCATGTCATTTATGATGCTTTTAATATATTTACGTACAAAAAGGGCAATAAAAATCAGCTACAAACAACACTTAATAACGGCAGGGAAAGAAAACACCTTGAATTATGAATTGTTTGAGTATAAAATCGTTTCAAATAATAATGGGTGTAAAAAAGAGTATTTTTATTCTCAGATAACAAATTTTTTTGAAACAAAAAAATTTATTATGCTTCATATACAATACAATGTGTACATCACTATAGAAAAAAATAATCTTAATGCAAGTGTTGACGAAGTAAAAGATTTTTTGATAAACAAATGTACTCATGTTAAAAAGAAAAAGTTTATTAACTGTTCAAATGATGAAAAATGGTCTTTGGTATTTTTAATCGCACTGATTGTTACTTCTGTTGTCGGAATGTTTATAGGTTTCGCATTGAAATTTAACAATCTTTTTTAAGCATCTTACTTATACTGATACAAACACTAACCAGTCCTGTCGCAGGCATTAGACGATGGTGTCCGGAGTTCTTATTTCGCAAAAAACATAAATAAAAAACAGATACCGCATGGTATCTGTTTTTTATTGGTGATCCATCGGAGAATCGAACTCCGGACACCATGATTAAAAGTCATGTGCTCTGCCGGCTGAGCTAATGGATCATTAAGCCTATATATTTTAGCAGACGCAAAAAGGTTTGTCAACTGTTTTTTTATTTTTTTTAATTTTTTAAGAGTAATTATCAAAACTTTGTCGTATATAGTAAATAGAAAAGGTATTTTTGTTCAAAGAGGGTGATTTACGTGAACTATCGCGAAATTTTTGAGAAAAATGAAAAAATGATACTCTCACCGTATGCCGTTTGTGCATGCGACTCAAAAGGGCGCAAGTATGAAATGCCCGAATCGGACACAAGAACCTGCTTTTGCCGTGACCGTGACCGC
Organism: Eubacteriales bacterium; assembly: GCA_045544795.1. Taxonomy (GTDB): domain Bacteria; phylum Bacillota; class Clostridia; order Oscillospirales; family QAKW01; genus RGIG9041. The sequence goes on along the minus strand of JAZPZR010000185.1, from coordinate 8,837 downwards.
ATTATTCATTCAAAGGCGTTTCGGCGTTTAAAGCACAAAACACAGGTATTCCTCAGCCCATCGGGCGACCATTACAGAACAAGACTTACCCACACGCTTGAGGTCTCTCAGATTTCACGCACCATCGCAAGATGTCTTTTTCTCAACGAGGACCTGACTGAAGCGGTGGCGCTCGGTCACGACCTCGGTCACACACCGTTCGGACATGCGGGCGAGCGTGTGCTGAACGAAATATGCCCTTTCCCCTTTAACCATAACGAGCACAGCGTACGTGTGTGCGAAAAGCTCGAAAAGGACGGGCACGGTCTCAACCTCACCTACGAGGTGCTTGACGGAATACTATGTCATACAGGACCGAAGCTTGCCGACACTACCGAGGGACAGATAGTCCGTCTTGCCGACAAGATAGCATACATCAACCACGATATTGACGATGCCATCCGCGCAGGACTTCTTACAGAAGAAAGTCTGCCCCGCGATGCAGTCAAAATTCTCGGACGCGGTCAGTCCACCCGCATAAACGCGATGGTACACGGCACTATCGAGGCAAGCAAAGACTCGCACACCATTAAAATGACGGACGATATCCAGTACGCCTTTGACGTTCTTCACGAATTTCTTTTTAAAAACGTATATCTCGGCTCAAAAGCCAAGACAGAAGAATCGAAGGCGCAGGGAATTATCGAGATGCTGTATAAGTATTATACCGCAAATTATTCGAAAATTCCGTCGGATTATGCTATGATTTTAAAAGAAGAAGGACCTGAGCGCGCGGCTTGTGACTATATTGCAAGCATGACAGACAGGTTTGCAACCGATACCTTTACAAAGCTTTTTGTACCGGGCAGCTGGGATATTAAATAAGAAAGGAGACAGCTATGGCAATTGACAGTTCATTTATAAGTGAGCTGAAATTCAGATGCAGTATAGACGAAGTAATATCACGTCACATATCACTTAAAAGAAACGGCTCGCGCTATCTTGCCTGCTGTCCGTTTCATAACGAAAAAACGCCGTCCTTTACCGTTTTCCCCGACACCGCGTCATACTACTGCTTCGGCTGCGGCGCAGGCGGTGATATAATCACCTTTACGATGAATTACGAAAACCTCGACTATATCGAGGCGGTAAGAGCGCTTGCCGAACGCGCGGGGCTCACCATGCCCGAAAACGACAGTTACTCGCAGGAAAAACGGAATCAGAAGGCGCGCATGCTTGAAATGCATAAGATCGCGGCAAAGCACTATCACAAAAATTTAAGAGAGGCGGGTAACCCCTGTCTTGAATACGTAAAGTCGCGCGGTCTTGACAGCACCTCCGTCACACGCTTCGGGCTGGGCTATGCAAAGGACAGCTTTGACGACCTCAAAAATCTCTTACTCAAATCAGGCTACTCTCTGCAGGAGATGTTTGCGGCGGGCCTTGTGGCAAAAAGCCAGAAAAACGGAAGCTATTACGATAAATTCCGTGACAGACTGATGTTTCCCGTCTTTGACCTGCGCGGCAACGTGGTTGCCTTTTCGGGACGCGCTTTAAAGCCCGATGCAAAGGCGAAGTACATGAACACTGCCGACACAGAAATATACAACAAGGGTGACATCGTTTTCGGTCTGTCGCTTGCGAAGGATTCGGGAAGTGATACGCTTATTCTGTGCGAGGGTAACATTGACGTTGTCATGCTTGCGCAGGCAGGCTTTAAAAACGCAGTTGCTCCTCTCGGCACGGCATTTACGGTCGAGCAGGCGCGTGTTATTGCAAAATATGCAAAAACCGTTGTCGTAGCGTTTGACAGTGACGGCGCGGGACAAAAGGCGACCGACAAGGCAATATCATATCTTAAAACGCAGGGAGTCACCGTCAGGATCTTACAGATGAGCGGCGCAAAGGATCCCGACGAATTTATTAAAAAATTCGGTAAAGAGCGTTTTTCCAACCTTGTCAACCGCTCACAGACACCGACTGATTATAAAATAGACAAGCTTCGCGAAAGCTACGACCTTGACGACACGGGCTCACGTGTTGAGTTTATCGGCAAGGCTTCGGATATAATCGCAAGCCTCGACTCTTCCGTCGAGCGTGAGATATACGCATCCCGTCTCGCAAAGATCGTTGACGTTTCGGTCGAGGTGTTAAAGACGGATATTGAAAAACGGCACAGGCGCACGGTATCAAGCGAAAAGAAAAAAATGATATCGACAGAGGCAAAGACGATAGTCGGCACGCAGGACAGCATAAACCCTGAACGTTCACGCAATCTGCTTGCGGCGCGCGCGGAAGAGATGCTTATCGTACTGCTTGTTAAAAACCCGTCGCTTGTGGGATATATCACCGAAAATATAACGCCTGCCGATTTTATTACGTCATTTAACAGACGGGTATTTGAATTTTATATAAACGGACTTACAAATGATGCAACGGTATCGTCGCTGTCACTTGATGCGGAGTTTTCGCCGCAGGAGGTGTCGCGTATAACCTTTATACTCAACACCACCGTTTTATCGGGTGACCCGAAGGTGCAGGTGAACGACTGCATCACCACCATAAAAGCGCAGAACGTAAAAAAAGTAAATACCAGCGAGCTTTCACCTACAGAGCTTGCGGCACTTATACAGAAGGAGAAAAAATAGGATGAATATTGACAAGAAAAAGTTTTATCTCGACCTTGTGGAAATGGGCAAGGCAAAGGGCTCGCTTTCCAACCGCGAGATCATGGATGCTATCGAAGAGGTGTCTCTTGATGCGGAGCATATGGAAAAGCTTTACGACCTGCTCGAAGAGCAGGGTATCGAGATAATCGAAGACCCTATCGACGATATTGAGTCACTTGACCTTGCAGCCGTTGCAGGCGACAGCTACACCGCCGATGACGGCAGTGAAATGATGATTGTTGACGATCCTGTCAAGGTCTATCTCAAAGAGATCGGTAAGGTACCGCTTCTTTCTGCGGACGAAGAGATCGAGCTTGCAAAAAAGATGAAGGACGGCAGCGAGTACGCAAAGGACAGGCTTGCAGAAGCAAATCTCCGTCTCGTTGTTTCAATTGCAAAGCGCTACGTAGGACGCGGCATGCATTTTCTTGATCTTATTCAGGAAGGTAATCTCGGTCTTATCAAGGCTGTTGAAAAGTTTGATTACGAAAAGGGCTACAAGTTTTCGACCTACGCTACCTGGTGGATAAGACAGGCTATCACCCGTGCTATTGCAGACCAGGCGCGTACCATCCGTATCCCCGTGCACATGGTTGAGACCATCAACCGCGTTATGCGAGTGTCGCGTCAGCTCGTTCAGGAGCTCGGACGTGAGCCTACCTCATCGGAGATCGCAAAAGAGCTTGGTCAGCCCGACGAAAAGATTCGCGAGATACTCAAGATCGCGCTCGACCCCGTTTCTCTTGAAACGCCTATCGGTGAGGAGGATTCGCATCTTGGCGACTTTATTCCCGACGAGGATATTCCCGCACCCGTTGAAGCAACCTCGCACATCATGCTCAAGGAACAGCTTGCAGAGGTGCTTGACACTCTCACACCCCGTGAAGCAAAGGTGCTTCAGCTCCGCTTCGGTCTTATAGACGGAAGACAGAGAACACTTGAAGAGGTCGGTAAGGAGTTTAACGTAACGCGTGAGCGTATACGTCAGATAGAGTCAAAGGCACTCAGAAAACTCCGTCATCCTTCAAGAAGCAAAAAGCTCAAGGATTTTCTTGAATAATTTTTAAAAAAGTGAAACATTTTTGCCTCTTCATGTGTAATATATATGTAAAAAGAGGATGAATAATGAACACTGAGATCAAGGCTAACAACCCCGAATATCTCGTGGATAGATATCTGAGCGACCTGATAAGGCTCGCGCTCGTCTACGTCAAAAACACGGACGATGCCGAGGATATTGCGCAACAGGTCTTTCTCACCTACATACATAAGCGACCCGTCTTTACCGATGAGGCGCACGCAAAAAACTGGCTGTTCAAGGTGACGGTCAACAAGGCTAAAAATCATCTGCGTTCGCTAAAAAACACGGTAAACTACGACGAGCTTGCAGGCATTCTGTCCACTGATGACGTTGACTACGGTCACACCGAAAGTGAGCAGGCAGTGCTGGACGCTGTACTGCAGCTTAAGCCTGCCTACCGTGAGGTTATCCATCTTTATTTTTACAACGATTACAACACAAGCGAAATTTCAAAGATCCTCGGTATACCGCAGGCGACGGTCAGAACGAGGCTTGCGCGCGCAAAGGCGGCGCTTGAAAAACAGCTGAAAGGAGGCAATACTCTTGCAACACAGCTACAAGAATGCAATGAATAAAATATCCGCAGACAGCGAGTACGCGCAAAAGCTCAAACAAAGGCTTGAGCGCGAAAGGCAGCGTGTCGACAGCGCGCCTGTCACCTCTGTAAGTTCGCGTCAGTTCCGCATAATCGTGTCGGCGGCAACCGCGGCTGTGCTGATACTTACAATAATATCGGCAAGCATGATAATGCCTCGGTTTTTAGCCATCGTAGAGGACACACCGGATGCTCCGGTATATGACGATATGGGTATGGAGCTTACCCGCGGCTATAACACGATAACGCTCGCTCAGGACCTTTCCTACAGATACGTACCAAAGGATACCGCAATAGACTATAATACCAACATTCATTTTAAGTTTGAAGGCTTTGACAAATACAATATACGGCTTCGCGAAAGCTGTATCGTGTTTGAAACGTCGCTCAGTCCTTCCTATACGCTTGCCGACTTTTTTGACGACTATTATAAGCTCATTATAAACGGCAACGGTATTTCCGAAATAAACAACGGTATTTTGCAGTCAATGTTCGGCATCGGCGAAAACGGTCTGCGCACCATCAGCGTGTATGACGATTCCCGCGAGATACTTAATCTCGAGACGACTTATATGTCGGATTACAGCGGTATGGACGATATTTATTTCACAGTTTCAATAACGTAAAAAATGCGGATTAAAGTAAATCTTTAATCCGCATTTTTACTGTCACTTTTTTCAGGATTCAAACCTTCCAGCCATATAATGACCTCATCAACGACCGACGGGCTAAGCTCGTAATATATATACTTTCCTTTTCGTATCGCGCGGACAAGTCCCGCCTCTTTAAGAATAGAAAGATGTCTCGACACTGCGGCGTCAGAAACGAGAAAATGCTTTGATATCTCCCCTGCCGACAGTGAGCCTGCTTTAAGTATGTCTAATATTTCACGGCGCAGCTTATCATTAAGCGCACGTATGATCATTCCTATTTTCATTTTTATCCTCGCTTGAAAATTGCTGCAAATATAATATCACGCTTTTATAGCATATGTCAATAAAAAAGCCACCGTTTTTACGGTGGCTTTTAAATGCAAAACTTATGCCTGCTCTTTCATCTCAGCGTAGCATTCGCTGCAGTAAACAGGTCTGTCCTCTGTGGGCTGGAAGGGAACCTTTGCGCCCTTACCACATTTAGCACAAACTGCATCATAAAGAGTGCGCTGGCCTTTAACTGCTGCTTTCTTTGCGTCTCTGCAGGGCTTACATCTCTGGGGCTCGTTCTGGAAGCCCTTCTCAGCATAGAATTCCTGTTCACCGGCTGTGAAAATGAATTCCTGTCCGCAATCCTTGCAAATAAGTTTCTTGTCCTCGTACATTGGATGTTACCTCTCTCTTGGGAGTAATATTTTTACCCTTAACGGAATCGAACCGTCCCCTCTGCAACCAGCGCTCCGCCACTTAGCTTTACGGGCATTAAATAAGTTTATTGCGTATCCTTGCAATCGCGTTTGTTACTGACTTTACGCTTTTGCCGACACGCTGTGATATTTCCGGATAGGAAAAGCCGTCGATATACATATTAAGCACGTACTTTTCGTAATCGGAAAGCTTGAAATCAATCGCCGAGTAAACGGATAAAAGCTGCTCACGGACAAGAAATATTTTTTCAGGATCAGTGCCATCCGCATCCTTGATAGTGTCATATTCGACAGCGTTATTCAGCGGAAGATGCTTTTTTCGTGTAGACTCCTTGACTGCATCCAGAATTTTATTGTGGATGCATACCTTTGCATATTTTGTAAATTCGACGTTTTTAGTTTCATCAAAGCTCTTCAGCGCATCGTAAAAACCGATAAGGCCCATCTGATAAAGGTCTTCGCCGTCGCCGCCATATATAAAATAGGAACGGGATATCGCGCGTATTATTGGTGAAAACTGCTTGACAAGCGACGCTATCGCCGCCTCGTCATTATTTCGTGCTTTTGCTAAAATTGCCGTATCTAACAAAAAATACATCCTTTAGATTAATATATTAATCAAATTCTACAATTCTTTTTTTCCGTTGTCAAGAAAAAATTTATATTTTCCTCGATTTTTTTAAAAAAACACTTGATTTTTACGTTTTTTGATGCTAAAATGGTAACGCTATTTTAATAAGATGTTTTAAAGGAGGTGCGTCAGGCATGCCCAACATTAAGTCAGCTAAAAAAAGATGCTTAGTTATAAGCACAAAAACTCTCCAGAATAAAATGATTAAATCAGAGCTCAAGTCTTCAATCAAGAAGTTTGAGGCAGCTGTTGAAGCAGGCGATAAAGATACAGCAAAGGCAGCTTATCTTGTAGCTGTTAAAAAGATCGAAAAGGCTGAGAAGAGCAACGTTATTCATAAGAATAATTCTAACAGAAAGAAGAGCGCTCTTACACTCAAGCTCAACAAGCTTGCATAATTAAGTGAAAATAAACCGGCTCACCCGCCGGTTTTATTTTTCAACCAACAGAAGTTGGGACGATTGCGAGCAATCAAACAATTAAATACGCAGACGTATCGAAGTGGGGACGTTTGCGAGCGCGTCCTGCGGACGATTCAGCGAGCAATAAGGAGCAGACGCGGTCGGAATTTATCGAGCATCTTTCGATGCGACGAAAATTCCGGGCACCGCAATGGGACATAACGGGGCAGCCCCGTTTCTCAAGGTCTTCATCTATTGCCATTACCCACTACAAACAAATTTAATACGCAGACGTATCGAAGTGGTCATAACGGGGCTGACTCGAAATCAGTTTGCGGGCAACCGCACGTGAGTTCGAATCTCACCGTCTGCGCCAAGGACTCCTTGAAGGTTTTATCCTTCAAGGAGTTTTCTCTTTTTGTATTGAAATTGTTGCGGTTTTGTAGTATAGTATACTCATCATTGGATTCGGTTTAGAGCAATGCTCAGCCAGTGAACCGCAAGGGGCAGGTGTACGATCGCGTTAGCGCAGTTCCGAGTTACTGGCGCGCGATGACGGCCTGTTTTTTACTAATGTATTGTACAACCATAGTCTTAAGATTACGGTTGTTTTCTTTTATCCCAACGCCGAACCGATTGCCATTGCACTTGCTTTCTTGCTTTCACTGTCAATGTGACTGTAAATGTTGGCGGTGGTTCCCATATCAGAGTGTCCAAGCCAGTCCTGAATCATTTTCATCGGCACACCGTTGGCAAGGAGTAAGCTCGCACAACTGTGTCGCAGATTGTGAAAGCGTACAGGTTTTAATCCGTGTTCCTTCAGTACTACTTTAAAGTCCAGAAAGAATTGCATCACCATTGATAATCAAATAAAAATATGATACTATGAAGTATAAAGATTATTAGTTGGGTTGATTTAATGGGACTTAAAAACTTTTTTCATAAAATCAAAATAGGCTTTACGAGAATGGGAGAGCCTTCGCTTCCATATACAACGCAGGCAAAAAAGTACGGAGATTGGGGCGAAGACGAATTCGTCTATGCTATTGAGTCTTGTTTGCCCGATTGCAAAATCAAAAAGAATATTATTATCCAGACCGCAGAGGGCAACGCCGAAATTGACTGCTTGATTCTTTATAAGAACAAGTTATTTGCTATAGAAGTTAAACGTTGGAAAGGTCAACTTGTTGACCGCGATGGCAACTTCATCCAATATAAGCGCGACCGTTGGACAGATGAAATACATACCAAAGTCCACAAGTCACCATTCAAACAGCTTAGTCGAGCTGTTTACTTACTCCGAAAGCAAATTCCGGATAATACCTGGATTAACACCGTTGTGTTTTTCGAAGAATCGGATTATATCGAAACCGAAAGTGATAACGTGTGGTTTGACAACATAGGCAAGCTTATTTCTCATATTGTAAGCGGCGGTAAGGCTGCGTGGGGAAATAATGCAAGCGCCTTTTTTGAAAAATGCACCGCCGCTGATTACCTTTACAGTAATTCGTGGGAAAAATCTTTGCACTGCATTGTATGTGATAATTCGTTAAGATTTACCACTTCAAACGGAATGCTGGATCGAAGCAATATTCACTCCATTTCAATATCGCACCATTGGTCTTATGACGAAGTTAAGATTACAACAAAAGAAGGAGCGCGTCATACTGTTAACGTTGAAAATGGCTCCATTTATGTGATCGACAACGGTTACAAATATCGCTATGCGCTATGCAAATTAGACCATATTCGTTTAGGGGATTAGTGACCACCTAAACGAAGACAAACTCTCCCCAAGTTTTATTGGGGAGAGTTTGTTCAGAGTGTCAAAAAACGATTTTTTTAATTTGACACTCTGATGTGACTTTCAAAAAGAGTGCAGTTTTCGTGAACTCGCGCTCATCGGCGTACAATGGTACGGCAGAGAGCGAGCTGGGGAAAAGTGAAGAAATCTCATGAAAATGAACATTTTCATGGGATTTTTTATTTGCTGTTGCGGGAGGATAATATCCTCCCCTACTACCCTTCCGTCACGTCGAGGTAAAGCGCCTATTGTTCCGTGCCTCCTTTTTTTCGGCACTCCACTATGGCACTTACCTCTCCTTTTCCCCAAAAACGCTC
>JAZPZR010000184.1:0-14992 GCA_045544795.1 Eubacteriales bacterium | reverse complement strand
CGTCAATATCAAGAATTGTCGGAATATGAGCCTTAGGAACAACAAGAATATGAACAGGCGCCATGGGATTTATGTCCTTGAATGCATAAACAAGCTCATCCTCATAAACCTTTTGCGAAGGAATTTCTCCCGAAATGATTTTACAAAAAATACAGTCGTTCATTTTGACACCTCTTATTTTAAATACTTTGAAACAATTTCAACAGATTTGGAAAGTGCCTCTTCAATAAGAGCCATATCACCTACGCCCGCGGTAGCGCTTTGCGGTTTGCCGCCGCCTTTACCGCCTGTAACAGCAGCAACCTCACCTACGATTTTACCTGCGTGAGCGCCTGCTTTTACAGCATCATCAGAACATACAACGTGCATGGTTGCCTTATCACCGTCAACTGCGGCAAAAACAGCAACGAAACCGCTATTCGATGCGCGAAGATCATCGCCGATAGTTCTTGCGGTTTTTGTGTTGATATCATTAAGCTTTGCGGACGCAACCTTAAAAGCACCAACAGTTACTGCTGATTCAAAGATAGAAGCCGTCTGAGAAAGCGCAGCCTTTTCATTGATAGCAGTTATCTCGTTCTTGAGCTTTTTAACTTCGTCCATAAGGGAAACGCACTTATTTGCGATATCACCGAGACTCTGAACCTTAAGGACAGAAGCAACGTCAGCAAATTTTGAATCATAATCATCAATAAGATCAAGAATACCGTAGCCGGTAACCGCCTCGATACGTCTTACACCTGATGAAACAGAACCTTCAGATATAATCTTGAAAAGACCGATTTTTCCGGTATTTTCAATATGTGTACCGCCGCAAAGCTCGTATGAAAAATCGCCTATCTTACAAACGCGTACTCTGTCACCGTATTTTTCACCAAAGAGAGCCATAGCGCCCTTTGTGTTTTCAAAATCTGTTTCGTAGTTTTCTACAACGGTATCTTTAAGAATCTGCTCATTAACAATCGATTCGATCTTTTTGATTTCATCTGAAGTAACAGCTGAAAAATGTGAGAAGTCAAAACGTAGTCTCTGCGGATCAACGTATGAGCCTGCCTGGTGAACGTGGTCACCGAGAACTTCACGAAGAGCCGCCTGAAGAAGATGCGCAGCAGTATGGTTTCTCTTAATTGAATTTCTTCTGGGAACGTCAATACGCGCACTGCATTTATCGCCTTTTTCAATGCTTCCTTCAACCACGGTACCGATATGAAGGAAATGCTTGAGCGTGTCTTTTTTACAATCGTTTATTTCAACAACGGCATTTTCAAAAACAAGCTTACCTGTATCTGCAACCTGACCGCCGCTCTCTGCGTAAAAAGATGTTTTGTCAAGAACAACGATTACGTTGTCTCCTGCAACGGCAACATCCGTCATTTCACCGTCTTTAACAATTGCGACAATACTTGCATCGCATTCGGTGCACTTATATCCTACGAATTCAGAGTTATCCTCTTTAAGATAATCAAGTACCTCGTCCTTCCAACCGATTATGTCACTGTCAAGACGAGCCTTTCTTGCTCGCTCTCTCTGTTCAAGCATAAGCTTATTAAAGCCGTCTTCGTCAACAGACATACCTTTTTCAGCAGCAATATCAGCTGTAAGGTCAACAGGAAAACCGTAGGTATCGTAAAGCTTGAACGCAATATCACCCGGAATAACCTTGTCTTCCGCTTTTTCCATATACGAAGAAAGCATATCCATACCCTTATCAATTGTCTTTAAGAATACGTCCTCTTCATTTTTGATACTTTTAACAATAAAGTCCTTTTTAGACACAAGCTCAGGGTATGCGTTTTTATTTTCCTCAATAACTGTCTCGCAAAGCTCATAAAGGAACGGTTTTTCAATACCGAGCAGTCTGCCGTGACGTGCCGCACGTCTCAACAGTCTTTTAAGAACGTATCCGCGGCCTTCGTTTGAAGGTTTGATGCCGTCGCAAAGCATAAATGTCACGCTTCTGATATGGTCAGTGATTACACGAATAGAGACGTCTGTTTTCTCATCTTTTTTATATTCAACACCCGCGATACGTGAAGCATGCTGTAAAATGTTCCATACAGTGTCGACTTCAAAAAGATTGTCAACACCCTGCATGATACATGCAAGTCTTTCAAGACCCATACCTGTGTCAATATTCGGATGCTCCATGGGTGTATAATTGCCTTCACCGTCACTGTCAAACTGCGAGAAAACAAGATTCCAGAACTCTACAAAGCGGTCACAGTCACAGCCGGGTGCACAGTCAGGCTTACCGCAGCCGTTCTGCTCGCCTCTGTCAAAGTAGATCTCACTGCAAGGACCGCAAGGACCGCTGCCGATTTCCCAGAAATTATCCTCTCTGCCGAGACGAACGATTCTGTCCGCGGGAACGCCGACCTCTTTTGTCCAGATTTCCACAGCCTCGTCATCATCATGGAAAACAGAAACGTAGATCTTATCAACAGGTATCTCAAGTTCTTTTGTAATAAATTCCCATGCCCATGCAGTTGCCTCATGCTTAAAGTAATCACCGAACGAGAAGTTACCGAGCATTTCAAAATATGTACCGTGACGTGACGTTTTACCGACATTTTCGATATCAGGTGTTCTGATACATTTCTGACAGGTAGTAACTCTTTTTGAGGGCGGAGTTTCTTTTCCGAGGAAATATTTTTTCATCGGAGCCATACCCGAATTGATAAGCAAAAGACTTTCGTCATTAATGGGCAAAAGCGGGAAACTGTCCAATCTGCAATGCGCCTTCTGTTCAAAGAAAGAAAGAAATTTTTCTCTCAATTCATTCAAACCTGTGTACTTCATAATTAACCTCCTAAAATAAAAACAGCACTATAAACAACAGGGACGAATATTATCCGCGGTACCACCCCAATTGCAACAAGTGCCTCTCTTTTCCTCTTTATCGCAGAGATGCGGTTATAACTCAAAAAACAGCACCCTGTCATCTGCTGAATAGCGGCTCTCACCTTCCCGCCTCTCTGTACTTCGCAAATTGATAACAAGGATTTTCATCATCGTTATAACTTCTATATCAGAAATATTATAACACATTTTAAATCCGTGTCAATAATTTTGACCTATAAAATCACATATTTTCTTAAAAACAGGCGCACAGGTAGAAGAACCTGACTTTCCGTCTGATGCAAAAACAGTTATCACATATTCAGGCTTATTCTCCGGATAAAATCCGACAAAATAAGTATTCAGCTTTTCTTTTCCGTTGCTGTCATATATTCCCGTTTGTGCGCTCGCCGTTTTTCCTCCTGCCCCGTTTTTTTCAGGCAAAGCATTTTTGCCTGTGCCCTCACGTACACAGTCAATACACATTTGCTTTAAAGCATTGCTGTAACTGTCTATAATTCTATTTTTATACACATATTCGCTACCGTTCGATAACCGTGAATCAATATACGTACCTTTGTAGAGGGTTGGGTTTACTATATATCCGCCATTACACAGTGTGCAGAACAGTCTTGAAATACTGATTGGCGAGATCATCAGCTCGCCCTGGCCAATCGAAAGATTCGCAAGTGCAATTTCACCATTATCATCAGGCAGAATTGCAGACTCAGAATACATATCCTTTGCAATTCTTATACTGCTGTCAAGTCCGAGTAATCTTACAGTTTCCATTATTTTTTCATAGCCCAGCAGCTGACCCACCGAGATAAAATAACAGTTGCACGAATTAGCAAAAGCTTGATTGAGATTCTGCATATCATGCTTTTTATTATTCTGACACATAAACGTATGCCCGTTTATCAAAATACTTCCTTCGCACTTATACTCAAATTTTTCAAAACCGTTTTGCAATGCAGACATTGCAACTACAGCCTTAAAAACAGAGCCGACAGTCTGTCTGCTAAGCGCATTATTTATAAGTTGTCCGTCTGTATAATCAGTTCCGTCATATATTTCTTTAATTTCATATGACGGCAAAGAAACCAAAGAAAGTATTTCGCCCGAATTACAGTCACTTACTATTACGCATCCTTTTTTTATATATTCGGACGCAATACTTTTTGAAATTTCGCATAAACGCTTATCAAGTGTAAGAACAATGCCGCCCAGGCTCTCTTTTGACTTAATAATTTCCAATTCTTCTTGTTCTTTCATCCCACGCACTGCATTTGCATAATATCTGTATTTCGTTGTTGAAGAAAATGAAGATAAAAATGAATCATACGCTTTTTCTATACCGGACACTCCAACGTTCAAATCAGAATCGAGATACCCGATTATATGCTCTGCCACACGTTCTTTTGCATATCTGCCCGTTCCTTCGATAACCGTTACACCGTCAATTGCATCTATTGATTCATAACAGCTTAAAAAAATCGGCGTTTCTTTTTTTAACTTATTGTTTAACGTTTCGGCATCAATATCAGTCAGCGATGATATATATTCGGCTTTCGTTCTGTCAAAGTTTCTCGGATCAATAATAAGATAATACATATGTTGATTGCCCGAGATCGGAACAAGATTTCTATCATATATAATGCCTTTGGAATTATATAAAGTTCCCGTGACAAAACGTCCGCCCGCGCTGACATTAACCTGCCCCTCCATTCTGCCCGATGATACATAAAAAATTCTGAAAACCAGTATAATTATCAGACACCATAACGTAATCAGTATCAATGATGATCTTTTATACATAATACTTTTTTCCTCCGATAGTATTATAGACAAATAGATCAAAAATAAAAAAGCGAACCCTAAGGTTCGCTTTTGAAAATTTAAAATTATTCAGCGTCTGCAGCTTCAGCAACAACGTCTTTCTGAGAGAGGCAAAGCTTACTTGTCATAAGCTGCTCGAGCTGGTCGTTAACCATGATCTTAGTCTCACCATTAATGTTACCGATCTTAAGAGTAAACTCTTCTTCAACAGTATCAACGTCACCGTTCTCGATCGCATCTATCATAAGAGCAATTACGAGAAGCTGAGGCTCATTATCTTCATCAAGGATATAATCAAGAAGTTCCTCATTAGCAAAAGTGTTTGTCATTACTGTCATGAAGGTATCTTTGTAAAGAGTGTAGATATCAGGCATTGTAACCTTAACCTTAACTGTGTTACCCTTTGCAGAAACGATCTTATACTCAAATCTGTCAGTGTTAGCTATCTCATATAAATCAACGTAGTGACCGTCTGTAAAAATATCATAAACATAAACGCTGTCACCGTTTGTAGGCATATCCTCAAGATACTTTGACATAGTGTCAACATCATATGTAGAAAGTGCCTTCATGAAGCTATCAACAACCTCTTTAGAATCAGCGCCTTTTTTACATGAGCAAACCGAAAACATCAAACACAAAATCAAAACGACAGCAATAATTCTTTTTAATTTCATAAACAACTCCATTCCGCCAAAAGATATGGCAAAAAAATACAATAAATACTATGTCAAAGCGCATAAAAAGACGATTAACATATGATTTTATTGTATTATAACATAATATTTTAATAACTTCAAGATTTTTTAACCAAAAATTATAAAAAACATATAATGATTATGAAAGCGGTTACGCTAAATAATTTTTGGAGGAACACGATGGAAAATTTTGATAACCCGACAACACAGGAATTCAAATTCAAGGACGAGGTTTGCATAAACGCACAAAGAATTTACGACACGTGCAAAGATAAGGATTGCTTCAGCGACCTAAAAGTTTACTTAAGTGCCCAGGGCCAGAAGATCATTGAAAATGCAATAAACGTAAAGGCACACAGAGCTGAGCTTATATGGAGCTCGGTAGATCTTGATGCAGTACCTTTCAACAAAGGATTTTACTCTGTTAACATAACGTTTTATTTTATGCTCGAATTCGAAGTAAATGCAGGAATGGGAAGACCCGTTATAGTAGAAGGTCTTGCATCATGCAATAAAACCGTCATATTATTCGGCAGTGAAGGAAACAGCGTGACATATTCATCAAAATACAATGAGCACGACTACATTGAAAAGACACGCGCAAGAGATAATCTGCCTATAGCACAGGTAGACGTTGTAGAACCGATAGTTTTAGGCACCAAGGTCGTTTCCAAAGGAAAATGCTGTGAATGTGATACCGATATACAGACGCTTCCCAAATGTGTATCATGCTGCTTTGAAGACGGGCTTGTGTGTGAAGGCGAAAGAAACCTCGTCGTAACAATAGGTGTTTTCAGTATCGTAAGAATAATCCGTGACGTACAGATACTTATACCCTCATCAAAGTTCTGTCTCCCTGACAAAGAATGCAGACCTTGTAATGACGAAGAGCCCTGCAGCTATTTCGAAAGACTCACCTTCCCTACAAACGAATTCTTTCCTCCCGATTATAAAAAGTGTAAAGATTAAAAAAGAGCCAAACGGCTCTTTTTTATTTTGCAGAAGTTGAATAGACCGATTCGCCAAGCAAAGACTCGTCGTTTGTTATCCACGATTGCACGTCAACAACTCTGTAATTATCTTTGTCATCACGGATGACAACCTTCTCAATACCTGCATTAATTATAAGTCTTTGACACATAGCACAGGAATTTGCATTTTTAACGTAATCGCCGCTTTCAACCTCTTTTCCGACAAGAAACATGGTTGAACCGATCATATCATTTCTCGAAGCAGATATAATACAATTTGCTTCTGCGTGTACCGAACGGCAAAGCTCATAGCGCTCACCGCGTTTTACATTAAGCTTTTCGCGTATACACTCACCTCTGTCACAACAGTTCTCGCGTCCTCTGGGAGCGCCAACGTAGCCTGTTGAAATGATCTGATCGTTTTTAACAATAATTGCACCGTAATTTCTTCTGAGGCAGGTTCCTCTTGATATAGCCGCCTCAGCTATATCAAGGTAATAATTCATTTTATCACGTCTCATAATATTTTCCTTACTTTAAATTTTTATATTTACCGTTGAAACGGCACTGTAATGAATAAAACCGCGAACAGGCTTGGAAAGTCTCTCATGCTCAAGCTCTTCGATAGTGTCTGCCTGACCGTTCAAATAGTCGTTTATAAGCATTATTGCAGTATCACACCTTGCAACAACACCTGCATATCTGACGTCAAGGTTTGCCCAGCCTGTTATTTTCAATCTGTCAAACCATAGTTTTTTATGTGCTTCATGAACAGACCTTGTCTTCTCTTTTAAGTCAGGCAAAAGAACGTTCGATATCTTATTTAACATTTCTCTGTCATTTGACTTATACGCAGGCACAAGATTTTCCGCTATATAAGTCTTTGCAGACAAATAATCAAACACTTTATAGGAGAAATCATAAAGCTCATTCCACCGTTTACTTGATACTTTCATTTTGTCCGCACAATTTGCGTAGTGTTCACTCATAGGTTTTGCAAACAAATTATAATCGTATAGCCCTTCCATGATATCCTGCCAGAAAAGAGGCTTACCTAAAAATCTGTCATGAAATCTTTCATATTCGTTATTATTTTCAAAATCATTATGATAAAGGCTCATATTCAAAAATGCATCATAATCTCCGCCTGTCACCGTTTCAAAACGTCTGCGTAATTTCTTCTCATCTGCATTTTTATCAAAGCACATTTCCGCAAAATATGAAATTGCGAATAGATTAGCAAAAAGATCGCACTCAGCGTTATCGTTAAACCATAGAGTCAGCATACTCTCTCTGACGTTGTACTTCCTGCACGCCTCCAGCGAATACTTCACAGTTTCCATGGTATAATTGTTTTCAGGAAAATGACCGATCCAGCTCCAGCTTCCGCCTGCATAAATTATCTTTCTGTCGAGCGCCCTGTGTTTTTCGAGCATGTATTCATCGCAATACGGTTTTTCACCGTAATGCCAGAAGATAAGTTCAACGTTATCGGGTATTTTTTCAGCGACCTCTTTTGAAATTTCAATATCCTTATCAAGATACTTGTTCGCCTTTGAACAAACTCTGAAATACATATCACTCCACATCATCGGCACAAGTGAATGCTTATCAGTTATCTGTATAAGCCGTTCCATGTATTCGTTAAATATTTCAAAAGGCGGGACATAGCCATGTTTATTGAGAAAAGCGCCTCTTCCCATATCCCACGCTTCATCCATACCTATATGAATCCGTTTTGATCTGAAGCATGAGGATACCGTGCCGATCAGCTCGTCAAGAAATTCAAATGTTTTTTCTTCTCTTGCAAGTAAAACAGAGTCGGTGTCTTTTATATCTGCGGCTTCAGGCCAGATAAGATATTTGTCCATATGACCGTAGCACTCAAGACACGGAATCATTTCAATTCCGTAATCAAATGCATAATCATCAATGTCAGTCAATTCTTTTTTAGTATAGCGGCCCCGCATATAACCAAAATAAGGTCTGCCTTCCAGCTCAACCGTATCCTCAGTATAAAGCATTGCCATGCCGTATCCGGAAAGTGCAAGATAATCAAGCATCTTGCAAACAGTAGCTACTGTCGGAACGGCACAACGAGATGTATCGATCATCACAGATATCGTTTCAAAATGCAAATCGTCAAAATGCTCAAAATCACTGCCGCACTTTTCCACAAGTATTCCAAGCTGTCTGAAAAACATGTGCCTTTTTGTATAATAGATAGTGGCAACACCGTTTGATAACGTAACACCGTTTTTATCAGACTCAACCGCATTAACCGTTATCCCATCGCCTATTTCAAAGTCAAGTATAGACTGAAGTCTGTCGATTCCTTTCAAAAAGTCATCACTAACACAAAAATTAAGTTTAATCATTTAATTTTCCTGCTTTCTTAATAATATTAAATCTCATCAGAACGTTTTTAAGTTCTTTACGATCAAATAAAAGTCCAGAAATCAACGTTACAATCACAGACCAGATACCAAAAGCACAAGCGAAGCCTGCCCACGTCAAAAGATTTCCCGGTCTGTATTTGACAAAAAATACAGGCAAAACAGAAAAAACAACGCATACAAACACCGTTACCATACGTTTAAACGTTCCAACAACAGAAGTTTTAGTTACGTTTTTAGGGATAAAGAACATAAGGTCAATATCACGGTAAAGATTGGACAAAATGCTTGCAAGCATTATTCCGTATATACCAAGCCACAGAGAAAGAACAAAACCGCCAATCACCGCAATAAGCGCCTGCGTAATAGTCTGCATCTTCGTCTCTTTGTAAAGTCCTGCAGAAATAACAAGCATTCCCTGGGGAGTTTTGAGGTTATATAAAAGTCCGTTTAACACAAACATAAAGCCAAGAATCGGAAGATTATAATTTACATCTGTTATATTTGTAGTATATATTCTTACAAACGGCATGATTGTTGCAAAGGTTATAGAATATACCACAGCGATTACGGAGTAATAAATAAATTCAAACTCCTTATAGCTTTTTTGCAAGGTGGCAACTTCTTTTTTTGCAATAACGTCACCAAAAGAAGCGGACGTTCCGCTGGTAAACACGGACAGTACGTTACCAATTCCTGCAATTACCATATTAAACACGGTATACACGCTGACAATTTTAAGATCTTTTAATACGAGCGTTATAAGAACCACAGGAGCACCCGTGTGGACAACGCCGAGAATTTGAAGAACAAGCGCATCCCATCTTTTATTTAACGACTTAACGTCAGGCTCAACTTTATAATCAAGATAGGAATACTTTCTTTTACAATACACCATAAGCAGTATTGAACGTAAAAAGATAGAAAAAAGCGCTACAAGCCGTGTTAAAACAATGTTTATATTAAGGAATGCAAAACTACATATAATCGACGTGTTAACAATAATCTGAATAATTGAAACAATTGAAATAACATAGGTACGTTGATCGGCAGTTAAAAGCGCACGGTACTTGGAAAGCGTAAAAAATTCAAGTGCACCGTTTACTCCTAAAATTAGAACAAGCACGCCTATTTCCCACAAAGCAAGACTCTCAACGTCAATATAAAGCGGGTAAAACACAGCAAGCAAAAAAGTAAGCGAAACAAAAATATAACCCGCCTGCTGATAAAATCGTTTTGCCGCTGATACTATTGAATTTACTTTGCCGTAGTCATTTTCCGCGAGCGGTTTATAAAGCGAATATACCGTAGCACCGGAAAGACCGGCTTCTACAAGATTAAAATATGATATAAACTGCGTTATCGATGAAATTAGTCCGTTTATTTCCGAGCCGTAAACCGCAAGCATTACTCTGGGGGTTATAAGACCGACAATAAACGTAACGATCTGCAGCAACGCAGAAGAAGATGCGTTATATAAAAAATTTCTTGTTCTACTCATTGTATTCCTCAATAATAGATTTCAGATATGAAACAGACTCTTCTCTTTTTGCTTGCATAATAGAATTACATCTTTCAAAACCAATACTTTTTCGGATATCGGAACTTGAAATATAACGTGTATTAAGTTCAAACATATCAAGAACGTCAGTGAGTCTTGAATTGACTTTTGATGGAGGCGGCAATAATTCGACTGCAAATTGTTTGTTAAAATTAATGGAAAAAACAGTGCCGTGAAAAGAATTTGTTACAATAAAATCCGCATGATAGAAAAAACTCACCCACTCCTCCGGGGAAACATAATTCACAAACTTTGCATTTTTTATAGGAGATTTTTTCCAAAGCGATTTTTCAGGAAGCAAAATCAAAACGCGAAGATTTCTTTCTTCAGCAATTTTATTTACAAATTCCGCCATTTTATCAGTTATTTCGAAAGCATAAACCAAAAGATATTTTCCATATGAATCAACCGGTCTTACAAGCTCTGACCACTCTTCTTTGGAAAGCAACAGCGTCGGGTCCAAGGTAACTCTAACATCACGCTCGAGCAGATCAGAAATGATATCCTTGCCTGTTTTTTCACGCACTGAAATATTATTAAAGCCGCTAAGCAGCCTACGGTATTCGTCAACCTTATCCTCAGGGACAGAATCAAAGCCGAAACTTGCAGAATAAGAATTTTTCTTTTTATCATCAGTGAAATTCAAAAAATAAGCCTTATCAAAATCAGTACATTTATCATTCCAAACCTGGTCACTGCCTGTTATGTAAAAATCAGCATGCTTTTCGGGCGTATCAAGCAGATACCGATCTCTGAACTGTGCAAAATAATTATGCTTTTTTCGGTTAGGAAGATATGTAAGAGATTTTATAATAAAGCGTTTAAGACTCGCAATTGATTTAGGAAATCCGGGTGAAATCGAGTTGCGGTTTAATATTGCAGGATTACTGTGTCTGACAAAATGAACGTCACAGTATCTGCTGATAATTTTTTTAAGTGCATATGCCTGAAGCACCGCGCCGTAATTTACCGCTTCATGAAAAGTAATTATTCCACAACTCTTTTTATTATCCATTTATAAATACTTCCTCATGTTATTTTTACTATTTTAACATACATTCATTATCAAAGTCAACGGACTGCTAAATTATTAAAAAATAAAAAACTGATATACACGTGGTGGAGATAAGCGGGATCGAACCGCTGGCCTCTTGAATGCCATTCAAGCGCTCTCCCAGCTGAGCTATACCCCCATATTTGTGTACATCAGTTTAATATAATATATTCAAAAAATCCTTGCTCCGCAGAACAAGGATTTTTGGTGCCTCCGGGCGGAATCGAACCACCGACACGGGGATTTTCAGTCCCCTGCTCTACCTACTGAGCTACAGAGGCAAAAAAATGGCGACCTGGATGGGGCTCGAACCCACGACCTCTAGCGTGACAGGCTAGCGTCCTAACCAACTGAACTACCAGGCCAACTTTGGCAACACGAATATTATACTAGATCGTTTTGCTATTGTCAAGACATTTTTTCTTAGTTTTTAAAATAAATGTATATCTTTCTGTTTTCTTACCAATCGGCCGGTCAGAGTAATTATCACAGATTGCAAGAAGCTCAAAATCATATTTTACAAAAAGCTCTTTTATTTCCTGCATAGAGTAATATCTTTGCTGCTGTATATTATCAAATCTTGAATACTGACCGTTTTCGTTTTTGACAAAATAAGTAAGGTAGTGATCGTACTTATTCTTGAGATATCGCTCTGTCTCCCAAGTGCAGAACATATCATCAAAATCATAAACAAATGTATTGTTATTCAAGATGTTTTCAAACTTATATTGAGAATTAATATCAAATATAAACAAACCGTCATAGTTGAGATAGTTTCTCACCCACTTAAACAAGGTATTAAGGTCGCGTTTATCGAGGATATAATTAATTGTATCAAGCGTAGAATAAATTACATCAACAGTTCCGTATAACTCAAAATCAACAATATCCTGACATAAAAACATTGTATTTTTATCACAGCACGACTCTGCTTTTTCGCGGGCCTTCACAAGCATTTCCTCGCTTGAATCAATAGCTATCATGTCATATCCGCGTTCAGAAAGTGCAAGAGCAACAGTTCCCGTTCCGCATCCAAGATCGCAAACGAGTTCACTGTCAGGCTTATATGTTTTTATTGCGCTATCAATAAAATTTACAATTTTATTATAATCCGCACCGACCATAAGGTCATAATTCTCTGCAAAAACATCCATTATAGTCACCTTCGACCAATATTTCTAATTATAACATCGGATATCAAACCCGTAAGCATGCCTGTAAAAACAGACGCAAACAGCAAATACGGAAGATATCCGTAAATGTAAATACTTCCAAGCATTATAGCTGCAACGGTTATCTGACCAATATTAAACGCGGCAGCACCCGCAACGGATATTCCGTAAATTGAAAAAGACTTTTTGTATCTGAATAAAATCCACATACAAACTACCGCCAACAGACCGCCCGTTAAAGAATACACAAACGATGAAAAGCCTGAAAAAAGCAAACTTACCACTATACATTTAGTAAGCAGTATCGCCAAAGCTGTTTTAAAGTCCATCAAATAAAGCGCGACGAGCAAAACACAGTTTGCAATACCGAGCTTAAGACCGGGAAGCGGAATAACAGCCTGAACAGGAATAAATCTCTCAAGCGAAGAAATGACAATAGCTACGGCAGAAAGCATTCCGCACAGTGCAATTTTTTTCATCATCCGCTTATCACATCCGTTCGTAACTTATCATTTTTTGCAACTCTTATTACAAGCTTGTTAGGAAGACAGCATATAACCTTTTGAGAGGATTTGATAACACCCGTATGAACACAGGTGTTATCAGGGCAATCAGACTTTGCTATATAAACCGCGCCGTCTGATACCTTAATAACGTTTGTATATCTGCCTTCATAAATAAACTCTTCATCTTTTTCAAGAGAAAGCTGTTTTATTACCTTTCCGTCTACTTCAATAAATACTGTATCACCCGACGAAAAATCAGTAAAAAACAAAGCAATTGCAAAAACAAGCACCACAGCAATAATTATAATGTCACCAAGTTTAATCTTCATTAGTTAATAAAATCAAACTCGAAGTCATAAATGCTGACTGTATCACCCTCATTTATTCCCATTTCTTCAAGTTTATCAATTATTCCGTTTGTTCTCAGAACCTTCTGGAAATAGTTAAGTGATTCATAGTCTTCATAGTTGATGCTCTGCATAATTTTTGCAAGCCATTCTGCCTCAACGTAATAAACACCGTTATTGATATAAACCTCAAAGGATTTATCCGATTTATCGATCTTATGCTCTTCGGGAATATACTCAGCCTCAAATACAAGTGCTTCGGGAAGCTCATCAAGCATCGAAACAGCTTCAGATATAACCTCTTTTATGCCGTCGCGCGAAGCGGCTGACATAAGAAAGAATTTAAAACCTTTTTGTTCGACGTGTTTTTTAAATCTTTCTACCATCTCGTTATCATAAACTATATCGCTTTTATTTCCGACAACGATCTGCGGAAGTGACGCAAGACGGGATGAATGGTTAAGAAGTTCGGCATTGATCGTTTCAAAATCTTCAACCGGATCTCTGCCTTCACTGCCCGAAACGTCAACAACGTGAACAAGAAGACGGCATCTTTCTACGTGTCTTAAGAAATCAATACCAAGACCCGCTCCGTCAGATGCGCCCTCAATTAGTCCCGGGATATCAGCCATAACAAAGCTTTTATCCTCAAATGCCTGAACAACACCGAGATTAGGTACAAGTGTTGTAAAATGATAGCCCGCAATTTTAGGTTTTGCCGAAGTGACAACAGACAAAAACGTCGATTTACCTACGTTGGGAAATCCGACAAGGCCCACGTCGGCAATAAGCTTAAGTTCAAGACGCACCATACGCTCTTCACCCGGTTCACCCGGCTTTGCAAAACGCGGTATCTGTCTTGTTGAAGTGGCAAAATGTTGATTGCCCCAACCGCCTTTACCGCCTTTTGCGGCAACAAACGGCTCACCGTCGGACATATCTTTTATAATAAGACCCGTTGCGTCATCCTTGATAAGAGTTCCTTTCGGAACTTTTATAACAAGATCCTTAGCATTAGCGCCCGAACAATTATTTCTGCCGCCTGCTTCACCGTTCTCTGCAACGTATTTACGCTTATAACGAAAGTCCATAAGCGTATTCATGTTATTATCCGCAATAAAAACTATACTGCCGCCCTTACCGCCGTCTCCGCCGTCAGGACCGCCTGCCGCAACATATTTTTCTCTATGAAATGCAATAGCACCGGGACCGCCGTCGCCTGCTTTGATAAATATTTTTGCAACATCTATAAACATTAATTATTTCTCCTATAAAAAAGCCTCGGAAATACCCGAGGCTGGTTTATTACTGTTCTACAGAATATACAGAAACTTTCTTTCTGTCTTTTCCCATTCTTTCAAACTTGACTTTACCGTCAACAAGAGCGAAAAGAGAATCGTTTGAAGCTCTGCCAACGTTTGTACCGGGATGAATTTTTGTTCCTCTCTGAGTAACAAGAATGTTACCTGCAAGTACAAACTGACCGTCAGCTCTCTTTACACCAAGTCTTTTTGACTCAGAGTCTCTACCGTTCTTGGTCGAACCCATACCTTTTTTATGAGCAAAGAACTGGATATCAAATCTAAACATTAGTTACACCTCCAAAAAAT
>JAZPZR010000183.1:0-7336 GCA_045544795.1 Eubacteriales bacterium | reverse complement strand
GAGTTCACGAAATCTGCACTCTTTTTTGAAAGTCACATCAGAGTGTCAAATTTTTAAAAATAGTTTTTTGACACTCTGAAGACACCTGTCAAAATGACAGATGTCTTATGTTTTGGGGGATTTTAACATTCCCGCGTTTTTATTCCATTACGTTTGCCTTAAGATAGTTAAAGCTCTTTTTGATAGAAGTCAACGAATCGACCTCGAAATTACCGTCCTGCTCAACTACAAAGTACTTTACGCCCGTTTTCTGGGCAGTTGCTACGATATCCTTCATATCAATATTACCGTCGCCCACCTGCGTATAGTAGGGAGCCTTTGTTTCGGGATGCCATGCCGCCATATCCTTAAGATGCAGGATATCCACGCGTCCCTCAAGGCGCTCAAGCATTCTTCTTATATCTGCGCCGCCATGCTGAACCCAATAGGTATCAAGAACGAAGGAGATATTGTCCGAAAAGCCCTCGATAAGATAATCCATAAGGGTCTTGCCGTCTTTGATCTTTACAAACTCAAAGCTGTGGTTGTGATAAGTCAGCTTCATGCCGTAGGGCTTATACTTTTCAGCAGCCGCATTGAACTCGTCAATAAATTTGATAAGCTCGTCAAAATCCTTTCTTGCTTCCTTTGGCATACCGCCGATGCCGACGTTTGTTGTACCCAGAAGCTTATGGATCTCAACCGTCTCTTCAACGTTGTCGCGTATCTTATCCCAATTATAATGCGTGCCGACTATCTCAACGCCCGCATTCTTTGCCGCAGCTGCATATGCCGCAGCATCGTCCATATCCTTGTAATCACCCGCGGTCTGCGCCTGTGTGTAGCCCGCCTCTGCAAGCTTTTTGAATGCAGCCTCGTAGCCCTCCTCTGCAAACACGTCGCGGATGGTATAAACCTGAAGTCCTACCTTGTTCATAACGTTTCTCCTTTTATATTACCTATATTAAAACTTTCGCCAAAAACTCCTGAAGTCTGGGGTTTTTGGGATTTTCAAAAATCTCGGAGGGAGTCCCCTCTTCGATTATAACACCCTGATCCATAAACACAACACGCGAGCCAACCTCTTTTGCAAAGCCCATCTCATGTGTTACGACAGCCATCGTCATGCCGTCTCTTGCAAGGCTTTTCATAACGTCAAGCACCTCGCCTACCATTTCGGGATCGAGCGCACTCGTCGGCTCGTCAAAGAGCATAACGTCAGGCTGCATACAAAGAGCGCGCACGATAGCCACACGCTGCTTCTGTCCGCCCGAAAGCTGTGAAGGGTACGCATCCGCCCTGTCGGCAAGACCGACGCGGGTAAGAAGCTCCATCGCGCGTGCTTTTGCTTCCTCCGGCGTAACGCCCAGAAGCTTTATCGGCGCAATAGTAAGGTTTTTAAGAATCGTCATGTGCGGGAAGAGGTTAAAGTGCTGAAACACCATACCCATCTTCTGACGGTGAATGTTTATGTTGACGTTTTTATCGTTGATGTTGACCCCGTCAAATATTATCTCACCCTCGGTGGGCATTTCAAGCAGATTGAGCGAGCGCAAAAGCGTCGACTTGCCCGATCCTGATGGTCCTATAATAACAACGACCTCACCGCGCGCGATATCTATATCAACACCGTCAAGCGCACGCACCTCACCGCCGTTGTAATGCTTTTTAAGTCCCTTTACCTGAATAATATTATCGCTCACTCTTACGCAGCCTCCTTTCAAATATACCAAGAAGCTTGGTAAGAAGAATTACAAGCACAAGATAGATGCACGCAAGCGTTATATAGGGAATAAACGGCTCGTACGTCTTACTGATAAGGTTCTGCGCCTGCTTTGTAACGTCGCGAAGTGCAATGACCGACACAAGCGACGTATCCTTGAGAAGCGTTATCATCTCGTTGCCGAGCGCGGGAAGAATGTTCTTTATAGCCTGCGGAATGATTACGTACCACATTGTCTGAATGTAGTTGAAGCCAAGCGAACGTCCCGCTTCCATCTGTCCCGAACTTATAGACATGATGCCCGAACGCGCGATTTCTGCAACGTAAGCGCCTGAGTTTATACCGAGCGTTACGATACCGCAGATAACTATCTCCGTCTCTGCTTTAGGACGCATGATAACAAAGCCCATAAGCAACAGCTGTACCATCATAGGCGTACCGCGGATAACGGTAAGATATATCTCACAAATCTTATTGAAAAAGCGCAGTATCCAGTGCGGCTTTCGCATACTGTTGTCGTGCGAGGTGCGGATAATGGCGATAATGATACCGATAATTGTACCCATTATCAGCGCGCCGATAGTTACGATAAAGGTTATCTTAAGACCGTCGATAAAGAACATCCAACGGTTCTGATAAACAAATGTCTGATAAAGCTGAAAAAGAAAACGCTGCAGCCAATCGGGCGTTTCAAGCACCCACGACGGCGCCGTTTCGATCCAGCTTGCAAAAGTAAGTAATCCCATAATTATCCTTTTCAAAACAATAGGGCAGAATTATCTGCCCTATCGTAAATTGTTTTAATTATTTTGAAGGAATGTACTTCTCAATGATAGTATCGATAGTACCGTCAGCCTTGAGAGCTGCAAGTGCCTCGTTGAAATCCTTAAGAAGCTGTTCATTATCCTTAGCGATAGCAGCTGCATAATCCTCTTCAGCGTATGCTGTTTCGAGAATTGCAAGACCCTCGTTTGCTGCAACAAAGTTCTTTGCAGGCTCGTTATCAATAACAACGCAGTCAACCTGACCGTTGTTAAGAGCAGCAACTGCAAGAGCGCCGTTGTTGAACTGCTTTACGCTGTCCTGACCGAACTCGTCTGTACAGTAGATATCACCTGTTGTACCTGCCTGAACACCGATGGTCTTACCCTTAAGACCGTCTACGTCCTTGATGTCAGAACCCTCTTTTACAATGATTACCTGAACGCCCTTAGCGTAGGTATCAGAGAAGTTAACGCTCTCCTTACGCTCGTCTGTTACAGTCATACCTGCAAGAGCGAAGTCGATCGAGTGTGTTGAAACTGCTGTGATAAGTGAGTCAAACTCCATATCCTTGATCTCAAGCTCGTAGCCCATTTTGTCAGCAACAGCCTCAGCGATCTCAGCATCGATACCGACGATCTTACCGCTGTCGTCAACAAACTCGTAGGGCGGGAAAGCAGCGTTTGTTCCCATAACAAGCTTTTTTGTTTCGTTGCCGCCGTCTGTCTCAGGTGCTTTCTCTGCACAGCCTGCAAAACAGCCGAGCATAAGCACAAGAGCCATAACAACGAGCAATACTCTCATAACGTTTTTCATTTCTATTCTCTCCTTTAAAAAATGTTTGTATGAATTATAATACAAACGCTCACAGTTGTCAATGCATTTTTATACATTTATAAAACTGCATAAAATAACTATTGAAATTTGACGAACGGTATTGTATAATACTTTAATAATATACTATTTAAGAAAAGAGGATAGGGCTATGGCATACTATTACGATCAACCGTCACACACTTTCAGCGAGTACCTTCTTGTACCCGGCTACAGCAGTGCAGAGTGTATTCCTGCAAACGTAAGTCTTAAAACTCCGCTTGTCAAGTTCAAAAAGGGTGAGGAGCCCGCGCTGTCAATGAACATTCCCATGATCTCCGCTATCATGCAGTCTGTTTCAAACGACACGATGGCGATCGCGCTTGCAAAAGAGGGCGGCGTTTCATTCATTTACGGCTCACAGACTGTTGAACAGCAGGCTGAGATGATACGCAAGGTCAAAAACTACAAAGCAGGCTTTGTTACCTCAGGCTCAAACGCCAAGCCTTCGGACACTCTTGCAGATATACTTGCTCTCAAAGAGAAAAACGGCTTTTCAACCGTTGCTGTTACCGATGACGGCACAGCACACGGCAAGCTCCTCGGTATCGTAACGGGAAGAGACTACCGTGTATCGCGTATGTCGGCTGACGAAAAGGTTGAGACCTTTATGACGCCTCTTGAAAAGCTTGTTACCGCACCCGCAACCACCTCGCTCAAAGAGGCAAACGATATTATCTGGGACCACAAGCTCAACTCACTCCCGCTTGTAAACGCAGACGGTACGCTTTACGCTTTCGTTTTCAGAAAGGACTATGCTCAGCATAAGGAAAACCCGAACGAGCTTCTTGACGACAAAAAGCGTTACATCGTAGGCGCAGGTATCAACACCCGCGATTACGAGACACGTGTGCCCGCGCTTGTTGAGGCAGGTGCTGACGTGCTTTGTATCGACTCGTCGGAGGGTTATTCGGAGTGGCAGTCACGCACGATAGCATGGATACGCGAGCGTTACGGCGACACGGTAAAGGTCGGCGCAGGCAACGTTGTTGATGCCGACGGCTTTAACTTCCTTGCAGACGCAGGCGCAGACTTTATTAAAATAGGTATCGGCGGCGGTTCTATCTGTATCACACGTGAGACAAAGGGTATCGGTCGCGGTCAGGCAACGGCTGTTATCGACGTAGCCGCTGCACGTGATAAGTATTTTGAGGAAAAGGGCGTTTACGTACCGATATGCTCTGACGGCGGTATCGTTCACGACTACCACATCACACTCGCTCTTGCTATGGGTTGTGATTTCTGTATGCTCGGCAGATACTTCTCGCGTTTTGACGAGTCACCGACAAACAAGATACTTGTGAACGGCAGTTACATGAAGGAGTATTGGGGTGAAGGCTCTGCACGTGCACGCAACTGGCAGAGATATGACCTGGGCGGTGCGCAAAAGCTCTCATTTGTTGAGGGTGTTGACTGCTACGTTCCCTACGCAGGCCCGCTTCACGACACAATGGCGGTCACTCTTTCAAAGATCAAGTCGACAATGTGCAACTGCGGTGCGCTTTCAATTCCCGAGCTTCAGCAAAAAGCAAAGCTGACGCTTGTAAGCTCCGTATCAATTGTTGAGGGCGGCGCACACGACGTGCTTGTTAAAGATCAGCAGGGAAAATAATGTTTTAAAAATATTAACACCGCGATAATGCGGTGTTAATTTTATAAAGGTACAATTTTTGTCATGAACACACTTACAGAACAACAGATAACAAAGACGCTTGAGGGCTTTGCCACCGTGCGTCATATTTACAATTCGGCGGTAAAAGAGGTCACCACAAAAATTGAGATTCTTGACGATGAATTTCACACTCACTTTGACCACAACCCCATTCATCATATCGAGTCGAGGCTTAAGTCGCCCCTGAGCATTGCAAAAAAGCTTGAAAAAAACGGACTTGAGGTAAGTCTTGAGTCTGCGACGGAAAACCTTTACGATATCGCGGGCATACGTATAATCTGTCACTATATCGACGACGTCTATCACGTTGCGGATATGATATTGGGGCAGAGTGACGTTACCCTTCTTCGCGGTAAGGACTATATAAAAAATCCAAAGCCGAACGGCTACCGCAGTCTGCATCTTACAATATCCATTCCCGTATTTTTCTCTGACGGACGCAAGGACGTGCCCGTTGAGGTGCAGATACGCACGATAGCCATGGACTTCTGGGCAAGCCTTGACCATGAGCTTCGCTATAAGGCAACAAACGTGCCTGAAGATGCCGTCACCCGCCTTCGCGAGTGCGCGGAGAAAATGTCGGCGCTTGATGAGGAGATGCAGGATATACGCGCCTTATGTCTGGAGGAAAAGAAATAATGAACAAATCACTTAACAAAATACACAGCGGTAAGGTGTACACCTGCAACGACGAAAACCTTGTCGTAGCGCAGACCGCCTGCCTTGAGAAATTATACGACTATAACCACACCCGCCCGCGCGAGTTTGCAAAGCGGGAGCAGCTGCTTAAAAGCATGTTTGCCGAGATCGGTAAAAACTGCTATATCGAGCCGCCGCTTCATGCCAACTGGGGCGGCAGACACGTGCACTTCGGTGACAACGTCTATGCCAATTTCAATTTAACGCTTGTCGATGACACGCATATTTACGTGGGCGACAACACCATGCTCGGACCGAACGTCGTTATCGCAACGGCGGGACACCCTATTGACCCCGCACTCCGCCTTGACGTATGTCAGTTCAACCTGCCCATTCATATCGGTAAAAACTGCTGGCTTGGCGCGGGAGTTATCGTAATGCCGGGCGTTTCTATCGGTGATAACACGGTCATCGGCGCAGGAAGTGTCGTCACGCGCGATATTCCCGCAAACGTGGTTGCCTTCGGCACACCCTGTAAGGCGGTGCGCGAAATTTCCGAGCGTGATAAGGAATATTATCACGGCGACAAAAAGATCGACTACAGCGCAATATAGCGTCAGGTGACGGTGAAAATCGTCACCTATTGTTTTTTCGCAGGAAATACAATTCATGTTTCCTCGACATCAATTCATTTTACGTGTGCGTTCAAATTACGGTTTTACGGGATGATAGTTAGCCTTCTCCTTCGAGGAGAAGGGGGACCGCGTGAGCGGTGGATGAGGTGGAAAACCAGATATCAACACCTCATCAGTCACCTACGGTGACAGCTTCCCCTCAAGGGGAAGCCTTGCTATATCTCCCCGTAAAACCGCAATTTGAACGTACACCTGTAGGGGTCGGCGCCTCGACGACCCGCCGAAAAATCGTGCACACAATATCGGGACGATGTGGGCATCGTCCCCTACAATACACACCAATTTCATCACACCGCTAAACCAAAAATTATAAATTGATATACTGAGAAAAAAGCGCGCGGCTCATTTCGTCTTCTTCAATGTTGTACGGGGAGATATCGGCGTTATGTTTGCGCGGTTTGTTTTTTGGCAGCAGATTTTTTACGTATATCCTCGGTGAGTAGCTGCCGCGCTGTTTTTTCACCTCGATAAGACCGACGTCCGAAAGCGACTTTACAAGCCTTGTTGCCGTGCGCGTGGAAATTTTCATCAGATCTGCCATCCTGTCCCTTGTGCAGATAACGAACGTCTTTTTATCAGCATCTCTCCAGTTGTTTTTTTCTGACAGCTCATGTAAAGAAAGCAGATGCATATACAAAAACTTTGCATCCGTTGTCAGAGTTCTGTACTGCTCGTTTGTATCAAGCGCTTTGGGATATTTATAAAACATACTAAAGACCCTTTCGTTTTGTTTCTGTCTTTAATTATAAAATTCACAAACGAACAAAACGAACAAGTCTTTTTAAAAACACTCAAAGTTAAATTTTTTAACCCAAGACACTAATTCTTTTATTATATTTATATTAATATATCTTATACGCCGTTTCTGTCACTATGTAATTACGCATTCTGGCACTTCTGCATGCAAAAATTTACCCCTCACCGCTGACCCTGCAAAAAGCCGTTCAAATTGTAGTTTGTCGGGATGTTTTATAATTATTTCGTAGGGGTCGG
>JAZPZR010000182.1:0-2316 GCA_045544795.1 Eubacteriales bacterium | reverse complement strand
CCGACTTAGTGGGAATGTCCTCTTCCCTTTCGGGATATAACTGTCTGCAACAGGCACTCACCCTCATTCAACGGGACAAAACGCTTTTAAACAATCTTTCGGGCAGACTATATCCTAACATTGCTGCAAGCAACGGCTGTTCTGTCGCATACGTCGACAGACTTATACGCACTGCAATTGAAGCATCGTGGAAAAACTGTCCGCCTGAGGTTGTCGATGACATATTCGGCAACAGCGTTTCTGCGCTGTCAGGCTGTCCGTCAAACGCACAATTTATAGCAACACTCTCCGAATACCTGTTTGAACAGGCGGATTTATAAAAAAACACCGTGGTTTCACGGTGTTTTTGTTATTATACGACATATATCGCACCTATTTTACAAAGAAACGGGTATATAATGCGCAAAAGGAGGGAAAGCAAATGAAAACAGTATATAAGATTAATAGTGAAACAAAAGACGGAGTTACCGTTTACGGAATAACGGCAGTAACACAGTTACGCGACGTATTTACAGATAAAAACAAGGCTGCCGCATTTATAGAAAAATGCAACAGCCATAATTTAAGTATTATTCATTTTTTAGATGCAGTTGAAGACTGTATCGCACAAGAGCAAATCTAACAGAAGTCGCATTTTTTCAAAAACACGAAATACGACACGCCCGAAAACAACTGCAGTACAACGGCAAAAACCATAAGTCCGACACCGCCGAGTGCTGAAAGAAGCGGTGTAACAAGCGCATTGGAAATTGCAACGCCCGAAGTGTGCAAAAGCATGCGCCAGGAAGAATACTGACCTACATACTCATAATCAACGAACTTTGTCACAGCAACAGGAACGGAATTGTTTATAAAGCTTATAAAGAAGTTTGCAAGAAAGTACATGACGTAAAACACAGCGAGTGACTTACCTAAAAGCATCGCGGGCATTGACAGGGAAAGAAACACCGATGCAACAAGAATTATAATTCCGTCATTATTCTTTTTTGCAATAAACGTATATATGAAGCAGCTTACAACGGTTGCAATCTGCAAAATAAGCGTAAGGACTGCACCTGACGATTTATTCGTGATGCCCGCAGAAAAACCTATTGTCATACTGACTGACAGTATACCTGTACAGAATCCGCGCGCAACGTTGGGAAGGATAAGCAGATAGAAGGGTCTGTATTTTAAAAGGCTGACTTTTTTCCTTTCACCGTGCAAGTGATGTGTCTTTGGTTCAACAGGCGCATAAGAAAGGGATAAAAAGAAAGACGCAAGCATGCAAACGGTACCGAAAATAAAAAAGCAGAGCATTGCCGTATTATAATCCATAGCACCTGTCATAAACGACATGACCGCAGATACTGCAATACCCGTAATACCGGTTATTACACCCAGCTTACCCGTGATTTTAGCAAAATTGGTCATATCGATTATATGGTAGGGTACTTTATAGCATACGATGTTATATACCGCCTGAATTACGTTGGTTATTATACCCGTAGAAAAAACAAGTATATACTTTAAAGTAACATCCACACCGCTGAAGATACATAGAAAGATAAGCGATAAAAACAGACCAAGCTGAAGCACCATCGACCACGCAAAAACGCGGAGTATATTTTTAATTTTATCAATAACAAGCGAAACAACAAGCATCACGGAAACCTGAACTATCTGAACAACTGACAGATATGAGGTCACCATATGCTCACCAAGCCCGTTTTCAAGCAAAAATGCCTGTATAACAGAGCCCGCTATCATAAGAAGAGCCGTACTGTAGGCTATTGACTGCACAAGATATTTTGAATTATTGTTATTCATGACGCCTCAATTATGCAAAATATTTAATATTGTTGACAAACTATGTCAGTACAACTATAATAGCATATATACGCAACAAACTAAATACAAGCGTAAGACAAATTTCAGCCGTTCGTGGCGGAATTTTTAATGAGGCATTCAGATGAAAAACGAATTATACCGAACCTCCCGCACTCTAGACGTTGACATTGGTGACATGACGGTGTCACTGTTTAACATAACTGCATCAGACGACTCTGTCACAGACTATACAAGCTCGCATTTCCATACTGCATACGAGTTGCAGTACGTAAATCATGGTCAACTGTCAATTCTTGATGAAACAAAAACACACCGTGTTACCAAAGGGTGCTTTGTGATAGTACCGCCGGGTACGTTTCACTCAAACAACTCGGACGAGAAATTCGTCAGGTCTACGCTTCGTTTTTCAATAACCTCAAACGGCAAGGAAGAAACTGATTTTTCCGAATACTGCTACTACAGCAGAATACTCAGACGGATAAAGGG
>JAZPZR010000181.1:0-4153 GCA_045544795.1 Eubacteriales bacterium | reverse complement strand
GAAATAAGCGGGATAAAGCGGGTGACGTTGGGCGGACAGCAGGAGCAGGAGAACACCTCAACGCGCTCTGTAATTGCAAACTTTCTGAAATCCAGGTCGTTGCGGATATAACGCGGCTGTGCGGCAAACTTGCGCTGTGCAAGGTCGATTTCCTGCGAGTTTACATAGAAAAACGATTTGCCGTCGAGCGAAACACCCGATAAAAATCCATTGTATATTATGCGCTCAATTGTATCTGCATAAATGCTTCTTTCGGGATGTAAAAGCTGCATTCTTTTTGCAAACATGGCAAGCGAAATTGCAGCGCATGTCTCTGCGTAAGCGGTGTCGTTTGGAAGCTCGTAATCCTCCTCAAACGCCTCACCGTGCCTTGTACTGCCGACAGCGCCAGTTATGTACATTCTCCTGTTTACGATGTTATCAAAAATTTTGTCACAGGCTGATTCAAGTTCCTTGTCGCCCGTGCGAAGAGCCGCGTCCGCCATAGCGGCGTACATGTAGCATGCGCGCACCGAGTGACCGACTGCCGTATCCTGTTCGCGTACAGGTTTGTGAGCCTGACGGTATATTCCGTCTATTTTGTGTCTTTCATTTAAAAAATGAAGAGATAAATCAAGATATTCGCGCCTTCCTGTGTGCTCGTAAAGGCGGATAAGAGCAAGCTCAATCTCCTGATGGCCGGGCGCTTCAAAGGCAGAAGATTTTTCTTTTACAAACACTCTTTCGACAAGCTGTACATACTTTTCCATAAGCTTTAAAAACTTATCCTTGCCTGTGGCAATATCATATGCAACCGCCGCTTCGATAAGATGACCCAGACAGTAAAGCTCGTGGTCGTGCGATTCTGTAAATCTTGCATACGGCTTGATGCGCTGATAGAAGCTGTTAAAGTAGCCGTCCTCCCACTGATTTCTCTCGATATCGTCGACAACCTCGTCCACTATCGCCTCAAGCTCAGGCTCTCTTTGTTTAAGTGTGAGGTATGCAACCGACTCCATCCACTTTGCAACGTCGGAATCCCAGAAGATGTGCGGCTTGTTGGGGTCGCCCTCCTTCCACGTCTGCTTGAAGGCATCAAACCTGCCTGTTTCTTTAAATCTCTTGTATACGTTCCATATTGTAGTTTTTCTGTTGATAAGCTGTCTTTCATGCCAGAAGCCGCCTGTAATGTCAATGCTTCTGTAGTCAATATTCTGAATATTCATGCAAAAACCTCCTTTTTTATAAAGTGTATCATAAAGCTTTTGCCATGTATATAGCATAAATTTCAATAAATATTGCTTTTATCACAAAAAAATAAATTTTCCCACTTGACATATCGTAAAACAAGTCGTATAATATGCACATCTTAAAACAAATTCATGCATAAAAATGCATAAAAGGAGAAGAAAAATGAATAAAGAGAATATAAAAAAGGTTGTACTTGCATATTCGGGCGGTCTTGATACATCAATTATCATTCCGTGGCTTAAGGAAAACTACAATAACTGTGAGGTCATTGCAGTTTCGGGTAACGTAGGTCAGGCTGACGAGCTTGAGGGTCTTGAGGAAAAGGCGCTTAAAACAGGCGCGTCAAAGCTTTACGTGCTCGATCTTACAGAAGAGTACGTTGACGAATATATCATTCCTACCATGAAAGCAGGCGCTGTTTATGAGGAGTATCTGCTCGGTACAAGCCATGCGCGTCCCTGTATTGCAAAGGGTCTTGCTGAGATCGCTATCAAAGAGGGTGCTGACGCTATCTGCCACGGCTGTACGGGTAAGGGTAACGATCAGGTTCGTTTTGAGCTTGCGCTCAAGGCATTTTGTCCCGATCTTCCCATTATCGCTCCCTGGCGTGAGTGGGATATCAAATCGCGTGAGGAGGAGATAGAGTATGCCGAGGCACACAATATCCCTCTTAAGATAAACCGTGAAACAAACTATTCAAAGGATAAAAACCTCTGGCATCTTTCACATGAGGGTATGGATCTTGAGGATACGGGCAACGAGCCGATGTACGAAAAAGAGGGCTTTCTGGAAATGGGCGTTTCACCCATTCAGGCGCCTGATACTCCCGAGTACGTTGAGCTTGAGTTTGTACAGGGTACACCCGTTGCTCTTAACGGCGAAAAGATGAGCGCAAAAGAGATCATCTTAAAGCTTAACGTGCTTGGCGGCAAAAACGGTATCGGTATCATCGACATCGTTGAAAACCGTCTTGTAGGTATGAAGTGCCGCGGTGTTTACGAGACTCCCGGCGGTACCATTCTTTACAAGGCACATGAAACGCTTGAGAGCGTATGCCTTGACAAAATGACACTTCACGAAAAGCAAAAGCTTGCTATCACCTTTGCAGAGCTTGTATACAACGGTCAGTGGTTCACACCTCTTCGTGAGGCGCTTTCTGCTTTCGTTGACAAGACACAGGAAAAGGTTACAGGTAAGGTACGCTTAAAGCTTTACAAGGGTAACATCATCCGCGCAGGCGTGTGGAGCCCCTGGTCACTTTACAGTGAGGAGATCGCGACCTTCGGTGAGAGTGATTACGATCAGAAGGATTCGGCAGGCTTTATCAACCTCTACGGTCTTCCCATCAAGGTTCAGGCTATGGTTGACAAGAAAAACGGTGAGATAAATGGCTAAAATGTGGGCGGGCAGGACTGACGGTGTGACCGACAGTATTGCCGACGATTTTAATTCATCAATCCACTTTGACAGCCGCATGTACGCGCAGGATATAACAGGCTCTATGGCGCATGCGGCGATGCTTGCAAAGCAGGGCATCATTACCGATAAAGAGGCGGATGCTCTTATTGACGGACTTTCGGGCATCCTTGCCGATATCAACAGCGGCGCGCTCAGTATCGACATGTCCTGTGAGGATATACATATGTTTGTTGAGCAGGTGCTGACAGAGCGCTTAGGAGACGTCGGTAAAAAGCTTCACACAGCGAGAAGCCGTAACGATCAGGTGGCGCTCGACCTTCGCATGTATCTGCGTGAAAAGACGGATGAAATTTCAGAGCTTTTAAAAGAACTTGAAAACGTGCTTGTTGACAAGGCGGATAAGCACCGCGACTGTATCATGCCGGGATATACCCATCTTCAGCGCGCGCAGCCTATTACATTTTCACACCATATGCTCGCGTATGCGATGATGTTTCTTCGTGATA
The DNA here is from genome assembly GCA_045544795.1 of Eubacteriales bacterium. GTDB lineage: Bacteria > Bacillota > Clostridia > Oscillospirales > QAKW01 > RGIG9041. The sequence goes on along the minus strand of JAZPZR010000181.1, from coordinate 998 downwards.
TTGAAAGGCTTTGCGACTGTAAGCGCCGTATCAACGTAAGTCCTATCGGCAGCTGTGCGCTTGCGGGCACGACATATAATACCGACCGTGAGTTTGAGGCGAAAAAGCTTGGCTTTGACAGCGTTTGCCAGAACAGTATCGACGGTGTTTCCGACCGTGATTTCGCGGTTGAACTGCTGTCGGATATCAGCATGATAATGATGCATCTTTCCCGCTTTTCAGAGGAGATAATACTGTGGTCAAGCTGGGAGTTCAAGTTTATCGAGCTTTCCGATGCATATACTACAGGCTCGTCAATCATGCCGCAAAAGAAAAATCCCGATATGGCAGAGCTTACCCGCGGCAAGACGGGCAGGGTATACGGTGACCTTATGGCGCTTCTTACCACGCTCAAGGGACTTCCGCTTGCGTATAACAAGGATATGCAGGAGGATAAGGAAAGCGTGTTTGACGCGGTAGATACAGTCATTATGTGTCTTAAGGTGTTTATTCCCATGATTTCAGGCATGAGCGTAAATAAAGATAAAATGCTTGATGCCGCAAAGGGCGGATTTATAAACGCGACCGACCTTGCAGACTATCTTGTCAAAAAAGGAATGCCCTTCCGTACTGCTTATAAGATTTCAGGCAGTATCGTGGCAGACTGTATAAAGTCGGGGCTTGTGCTTGATAACTATCCGCTTGAGAAATACCGTGAGTATTCCGAGCTGTTTGAGAGCGACCTTTATGACGATATCAGCCTTGTGACCTGTACGCAAAAGCGCATATCACTCGGCGGTACGTCGCAAAAATCAATCGATACACAGATAGAATTCGTAAAGAATAATATATAACAAAAACCGAGGCATTGCCTCGGTTTTTGTTATTGAGACTGTCAAAAAAGGCACAGACCGTGAAGAAAAGGAACACTCTGATTTGCCTCCACTTGTCAGGGGAGGTGGATTTTGCCGTGTGCGGCAAAATACGGAGGGGTAGTAGGGGAGGATATTATCCTCCCG
>JAZPZR010000180.1:0-2942 GCA_045544795.1 Eubacteriales bacterium | reverse complement strand
CCATTGTACGCCGACGAGCGCGAGTTCACGAAATCTGCACTCTTTTTTGAAAGTCACATCAGAGTGTCAAATTTTTAAAAATAGTTTTTTGACACTCTGTAAAAAACAGGGGTTGATACCCCTGTTTTTTTATGTTATATTAGTATTATGAAAAAATTTGTTTATTTTGTAATTTTAATAATGATTCTGTCACTTTGTCCCGCAGCGCATGCAGATACCGACGTTATTACTTCGGTAAACGGCTTTATTGCCGAGCATGCAAGTGACCCCGACGGCACGGGTAAGCTTCGCTACTGCGCAGATATGAAGGGCGGCGGTACCTTTAACATGTCTGCAGAGGGCGAGAGTATACGCTGTTGGATAGCAGACGGACAGAGTGAGGGTGAAAGCTTTTATAACTATGAGTTTGCGCTTGTTTTCAAAGCGCCCTTTGACAGCGGTTATGAGTGGGACTGTTTTATTGAAGACGAAAACGGTACAAATACCGCAAACGGCGTAGTATCAAAGGAAGCGGATAAAAATACCGCGCTAAAAGAGGATGAGTTTAAGGGTGATGAGTATCTTTACCAAAGCTTTATGGAAAACGCGCATAATTTCCGTGATGCGCTGGTCCTTGCTATTGCAAACGATCTGAATTACTATTTTGATAAAAATCTCGATTATTTTGGCATAAACCCGCAGTTTTTCTGCCCCGACGGTCATTCCTTCGGTGAATGGGTCTATCAGAAAAATGCTACCAAGCAAAAGGACGGTACCGAAAAACGTCAGTGTACTACCTGCTTTGCAACGGAAGAGCGTACGGTCGAGGGCACCATGATACAGGTACCCGCAGGAACTGTCGTACAGACCCCCGAAAAAGCGCCTGAGGTAACACCCGAAAAAGCGCCTGACGAAATACCTGAACAGCTGCCCGAAGAGATACCCGACTACACTACGGAATTGGTGCCTGAGCAAGCCGAGGACAGTAAGGAAGAACCCGAAAAAGAGCAAAAGCCTGCAAAAAAACTTCCCGCATACGCGCTCCCGCTCGGAATTGCGCTTGCCGTGGTGATCGTGGGTGCGGTTGCTTTCCTTGTTATAAAAACAAAGAGCGTCAAAAAAGATAATGATGACGAAGATCTATTTGGAATGTGATTTATGAAAAAACGGATAATATTATTTTTAATAATAACAGTGCTGGCGGTATCGTCAGTATCTGTTTTTTCATTTGCCGAAGAGGCTGAGGTGCTTTCGGCGGTCGAGATAAAGCTTAACAAGCTTAAAGAGGTGTACCCCACAGGCAGTTATTTTACAAAATCGGGCAACGCTGCCGACAGGTCTGACTGGAGTGACGTAAGCTCGCTTGAGATAGATTCACAGCTTGCCGTTATCCCCTCCCGCGGCGGTCTGCCCGCAGGCAGTGAGGTTGGGAAAAAAGGTACATCCTGCTATGCTTTTGCAATGTATTGCTTTTATTATATCTTCGGCCATCATTTCTATCAAAACGTTACCAAGACCGAAACTGCAAAAGTGGGTGATGCCATTTTGTTCTGGTATTCGGGCGGGGCTGAGGCATCCCACTATGCAATATATCTCGGTGAGGATGAAACCAATTACTACGTTTATGATGCAAACTGGAATCACGATTGCGCGGTGCGTGAATACGGCAAGGTGAGAAAATCAAAGTACGCTTACGTTACGGTCTACCGCGCAAACGGCTACGATACGCTCACTGCTGAAAATGATCTTAGCGAATATCATACTCTCGCTAACAACGGCAGCGTGATCAAAAAGGGAGATACCGTTACTCTTGACATGCCGATACCTGAAAATGAGGGGTATGATCTTGTCGGCTACAGCCTTGTAAACTCACGCGGTGAGTACGTTATGGAAAACGGTCAGAAAAAACTGTTTTTGCAGGGGGGCGCGGTATTGTTTGACGAAAACATCGTAAAATATCCGTCCGATACCTTTAATTTTGAAGCGGTGTGGGAAAAATCACATAGGTTTTCCGACTTTGTGTCGGACAATAACGCGGCTGTAGCAAAGGACGGCACTAAAACGCGCGTGTGCGCTGAATGCGGTGAAAAGGAAACGCTGGTCGACGTAGGCTCAAGACTGCTCTGTGACACAGGCGCGGTGTTTGATGACGTCGAAGCGCTGTGGTATAAAAAGGCGGTCGATTATTGCTATACCTACGGTCTGTTTGCAGGCGTGACCGATACTCATTTCGGCGTAAGCGACACCGTCACCCGCGGTATGTACGTGACGGTCCTTGCAAGAATTGCGGGAGTGACACCCGATAAGACCGCGACGACTGAATTTGCCGACGTTGAGGCGGGCAGGTATTATACCTATGCGATTGCATGGGCAAAGCAAGCGGGCATCGTAGCGGGTGTGAGTGAGACGGAGTTTTGTCCCGAAGACCCGATAACGAGGGCACAGCTTTGCGTAATGACGGTAAATTTTGCAAAATTTATGCAAATTGAAATAACAGGTGAAAATGAGGCAATAGTATTTGCCGATGCGGAATATATACCGAATTGGGCAAAAGATGCGGTGAATGTTTGTACACGCAGTAGAATTGTCAGCGGATATTACAGTGAGGATGGCGTATTCTTTGATCCGGGCGCTACCGCTACCCGCGCAGAGTCGGCGCAGATACTGTATAAATTCTATGAGGGCTTTATTATTCCGACAATAATTCCCACACCGCCCGAACCTGAAACCGAACAACAGCCTGCTCAGAAAGAAGAGTAAAATAATAAAACCGAGAAAGCACGCTTTCTCGGTTTTTTGTTAAATTGTGGTTTTACGGGATGTACATATGACGTTCTAGCCCCCACCTCCCTCTGACGAGGGAGGTGGATTTTGCCGTAGGCAAAAGACGGAGGGAGAGATCAAAATAGCAGTAATTCCTATGCTGTTCTCTCCCTCAGTCACCTTCGGTGACAGCTCCCTCG
>JAZPZR010000179.1:0-4441 GCA_045544795.1 Eubacteriales bacterium | reverse complement strand
ACGCACTCGTAAATTTTTTCTATAAGACTGTCAATATTTATCTGTTTCATTTTTTCAAAATTCCTTTAATTGCAAGTTTTTTACCCGTTTTTATTTTAAATGCGATTCTGTAAAGACGGTCGGTATCCCACGAGCCTTTAAGCTTTGAATCGTCTGAAATACCCTGACTATCTACAGATATTTCACAGTCCGTATCAAAAGAAAGAGTAAACGCGCCGCCGATTAGGGCGTATCCGTCCTTTATTTCAACGCTCAGCGGTGTGATAAAATGCTCGCTTACCGTGTTGTCATCCCCTAAAAACTCAAAACTGTCGCAAATTTCAAGACCTGCGTCTGTAATTTCAAGCGTTCTTGTCAACGATTTAAGACCTGCATCCTCATATGCCTTTGCAAAGCTTATTGTACACTTTCCATCCTCTGCATCAAAGCGGTCGGCGCGGTACTCTATACCGTCTTTTTGCCCCTTACCGTTTACCGACGGTAAATTGTGCCACAGTGATTGCATAGTCCATATCTCGTATCTTTGCGGAGAAAAGGTCTTTTTACTGTACACACCGCAACCGGGGTCAATAAGCACGGGAGCATTGTCAAAATACGCTATAAAGCTACCTACGTCATTGTGGTTGTGGGCTTCTTTGTTGTGACCGCCCTTTGCCGCTAAAAGCCATCCGTTTTTGCGCAAAAACATATTTTGCAGATCACTTAAAACCACGTAGTCCTTCGGACAAAAATCCTCACACGCATCGATATCCTTTGCATAAATTAGAGAAAACAGATTTGTCTTTACTGCGCTGCCTCTGAGTGTCGGCTGTGAATCATCCCTGCATTGCGCGCGCTTTAGCGTTGCGGCAAGTCGGCACATTTCGGGAAGTCCCGCCCGAAGACCGTAGCCGTAGAGCGCGTAGTCGATATTTGAATCTTTAAAAGCGCCGATTCCGTCGGCAAAGTTTACAAAGTTGCAGCCGTGTATATGCACTCTTGTTTCGTAAAGTCCCATCTCAATAAACTTTTTATCCGAAAAGAGATTTATTTTGCCCCCGCTTGTTATATACATCGCATCGCACAGTTCAAACAACTTTGCCGCCGCTTTTGTCCAATAGCTTGCGCCCTCGTCACATCCGCCGTCATCGGGCATTGTGTCATAGTATACCTGCGCTTCGAAAAATATCTTTTTTACTGCATAGTCAAGTCTTGATTTTTTAACACCGAGGCATACAAGCACCGTAAAAATATTTGCAAGTATCCACGGAGTCCAGTTGTTGACCTTTTTAACGCCGCGTCCCATCCACCAGAAATCACCGCGGTTGATATACGGTGTTACGATCCTGCGTTCAAGCTCGTACTCAATACGCTCGATTATAGGCGGACAGTATGCGTAAAGTTCATCGTACATTACGTGGTATATAACCGACAAAAGTTCTCCCGTTTCTGCGGCAAAAAGATCAATGTACGGATCTGACGCGTTTGGTATCAGCTCACCCAGACGTGTGGGTGAGAAGTGCGCCGAAAGTCCCCAGTAGGTCTCCTCGCAAATTGCAAAAATACCGTCAACAAGGTCGGGCAAAAATCTGCCCTTATACTCTGCAAGCTCGCCGAGGAAGAGGTGTAAAAGCGCATACCGTCTTGCAAAATGCGGTTTTTCCTGTGAAAGTCGGTTGCCGTTTTTTTGATAATCCATAAAATGCGAGGCGCGGATAAGCGGCCACTCAAAGCCAAGATAGGCTTCTGCCGTTTTTATCTGCGTATCTGTCATTACACAGTCCCAGTACCTGCGGTTGCCCGCCTTTTCAAAAAGGCGTGTGTCAAAATTTATACTGTCAAGACCGTTGTTTTCAAGCCATCTGTTAAACATTGCATTTCTCCTTGTATATCGGTAAATATACGTCCTTGTCCCTTATTACACAGCCGGGTGTGCCGCCCGCAGTTCTCATTATTTCGGTACATTTTGAACAGCACAGACATATCCTGCTTTTATCCATACCGCCGCCGTTTATAATATCGTTTGCAAAGTCGGGGTATGCAAAAGCCGTCCTGCCAAAGCCTGCAAAATCAAACCCGCCGCGTTCTATAAACGCCGATACTACGTTTGGGGCCGAGGTGCCGAGGTAGGAAAGACCCGACGATATTATTTTCATGTCGGGAACTGCATTTTTAACCGCTTCGGTGCCGTAAAGCATGCGCGAAACACCTTGCAAAGGATGTTCGGGCGGCTGATATCCGCCCGCGGCATAGGGACGGTTTACGTGCGGGTTAAAGTAGGGGTTGCCCATAGTGATATTTAAAAGACGCACGCCGTATTTGTATAACTCCTTTACAAGCCATATCGGCTCGCTGTCATCAAAGTCTGTGCTTCCGTCATTTTTCACGCCGAAGCCGTAGGGGTAGGAAAAGCCGTCGTAAATATTAAGACGCGATGATACTATAAAATCTTTTGAACAGCTCTCAATCGCGCCCTTTACGCTCTCGCGTAACAGCCTTGTGCGGTTTTCAAGACTTCCTCCGTACCTGCCCTCGCGGTTATAGGCTGAAAGAAGCTCGGAATTTAAATATCTGTGACAGCATTTTATATCCACACCGTCAAAGCCTGCCATTTCGGCAAGTCTTGCACCGTTTATAAGTGCCCCACCCACTCGGTCAAGATATCCGTCACTCACAATACACTCTTTTGGAATGGGACTGTCCTTTTCAAATATCGGGTTGTTGTATGCAATAAGCGGTGCGGGCACACCGTTTGGCTTTGAGTATCTGCCCGAATGGGTCGCCTGCATTATAATAAGCGGTGCCTTGCCGTTTTGCTTTATTGCCGTTTCCTTTATGCTGTCCACCTGACGCTTAAAGTCGTCAAGGTTGTTTTCGTTTATGTAAAGCTGGCGTGGGTTGGCGCGTCCTTCCTCCATTACGGCGGTCGCCTCAAACCATATGATTCCCGCACCGCCTGCGGCAAAGCGCCCGTACCTGCGTTTTGTGAGCGTGTCGGGACTTCCGTCTGCCCTGCCGTCGCATCCTTCCATCGCCTGACATGCAAGACGGTTGGGGATAACTTTCCCGCTTATTTCAAGCGGTTTTTTGAGAACCGAAATATCATCGGAAAAGGGAAGGGGAGGTAAAAGCTCCCTGTTTTCTTTATTAAATTCTGCAAATGAGGTGTAAACTTTTGGCATGGTATATTTCTCCTTTTATAACATTGTAATATAAAAGAAAAAAATATGCTATACAAATTCTGCATCAAATTATGTAAATCTTGCAAAATCTGCAGAACGTGGTATAATGTATAGGTGCAAATACTCCCATTGAGGTGAAAACATGATACAGACGGTATACCGTTCGTCGCAGACGGTACAGAAAACTGCGCACTTTCACGACTGCCATCAGATAATACTTGTAACACGCGGATATGCCGATTTTTGCGTAAACGATAAAAAGTACAGAGCCTGCGCGGGCGATATCGCGCTGTTCAGCCGTTATGAAGATCACTCGGTCATAGGCTGTTCTGACGGCTACGAACGGTATGTCCTTCATATCGACCCTGAGGTCGTCAACAGAAAAAGCCCCGTATACTCGCTGACGACCGACAGACCGAGAGGTTTTTGCAACGTTATAAGCCTCGGTAAAAGCGCGGGGCAGGCGTGTACCATTTTTGAACAGATACTCGGTGAGCAAAGCGGAAAAGAGCGCCTGCGGGAAGAGATGACAGACCTTCTTGTAAAGCAGCTGCTTATCTTTGCCTACAGATGCACGCCGTTTGATTTTGAGAGTGGATATGACAGCGTTGTTATAGCCGTCAAAAGAGAGTTTGAGAATGACTGTAAAAAACAGTATACGCTTGATATGCTTGCACGGGAGCATAATATAAGCGTGTCGGCGCTGTCCCACCGCTTTCATGCGGTAACGGGTACGTCTGTCATGGGCTATCTTCAGTCCTGCAGGATAGCGGGCGCAAAAAGACTGCTTGCAGAGGGGGAAATGCCGATAGGGGAGATAGTTGAAAAATGCGGGTTTTCCGACTGCAGTAATTTCAGCCGTACCTTCAAGGCATTGACCGCTCTGACCCCCACGCAGTTCAGAAAGAAATATAAGTTATAGTTTATCGGCAAGACGGAATTGCTATGCCCACAACGTCCCGATATGGCGAGTACGAATTTTTACGGGCGCTCTTACGCTATAATAAAAAACTATTTTTAAAAATTTGACACTCTGATGTGACTTTCAAAAAAGAGTGCAGATTTCGTGAACTCGACCCGAAGTCCATGGTGTCGTAAAGAATAAGATACTCCGCTTTTACTGTTCGCAAAAGCTTCGATTATATTCTTACTCCACCTTTTCCACCCAAAAGCATCTTTTGGGTGGTATAACTCGCAAAGACGCTTTGCGAGTTAAGAGGAAAAGCAAGTGGCATTATGAAGCATTGTCAACCCGACAATGCGGAAAAATAGGCGCTTTG
>JAZPZR010000178.1:0-3719 GCA_045544795.1 Eubacteriales bacterium | reverse complement strand
CTTCCTCACCCATAGTTGTCGGGTCGGTAATAACGCCTGTAAGCGCCGCTGCTACTGCAGTTTCGGGAGATACGAGATAAACCTTACCGTCTGCAGTACCGCTTCTGCCTTCAAAGTTACGGTTGAAGGTACGCAGGCTTACGCCTGCAGAGTTGGGAGAAAAGCCCATGCCGATACAGGGACCGCACGCACACTCAAGCACACGCGCGCCTGCCGCAAGTATATCCGAAAGCGCACCGCAGTCTGCAAGCATTGCAAGCACCTGCTTTGAGCCGGGTGAGATTGAAAGCGATACTGACGGGTCGATAGTCTTACCCTTAAGCATTTTTGCAACCTTGAGCATATCCATAAGCGAAGAGTTGGTACATGAGCCGATACATACCTGATCGACCTTTGTGCCTGCGATCTCGCTTACCTTTACAACGTTGTCGGGCATGTGGGGGCATGCAATAAGCGGTTCGAGTGTTGAAAGGTCAATATCAATAACCTTGTCGTACTCTGCATCGGGGTCACTGCAAAGCGGGATATAATCCTCTTCCCTGCCCTCTGCCTTTAAAAACTCGCGTGTGGTCTCGTCAGACGGGAATATTGAGGTCGTAGCGCCAAGCTCTGTACCCATGTTTGTAATGGTTGCTCTTTCGGGAACTGAAAGTGTCTTTACACCCTCGCCGCCCCATTCTACGATATAGCCGACACCGCCCTTTACAGAAAGGATACGGAGTATCTCAAGACTTACGTCCTTTGCGGTAACGTAGGGACGGAGCTTGCCCGTGAGGTTTACCTTAATCATTTTGGGCATTGTGATGTAGTATGCGCCGCCGCCCATAGCAACCGCAACGTCAAGACCGCCCGCACCGAATGCAAGCATACCGATACCGCCGCCTGTGGGGGTGTGGCTGTCCGAGCCGATAAGCGTTTTGCCCGGCTTACCGAAGCGCTCAAGGTGTACCTGATGGCAGATACCCTTACCGGGACGTGAGAAGTAGATGCCGTGCTTTTTTGCAACCGACTGGATATAGCGGTGGTCGTCTGCATTTTCAAAGCCCGACTGAAGTGTGTTATGGTCAATGTATGCTACAGAACGCTCTGTGCGTACACGGTCTATACCCATCGTTTCAAACTCAAGGTATGCCATGGTACCTGTCGCATCCTGCGTAAGTGTCTGGTCGATTTTAAGCGCGATCTCGCTTCCGACTGTCATATCACCCGACACAAGATGGTCTTTAATGATTTTTTGTGCAATAGTAAGTCCCATTATTCTTTATCTCCATTCATAATATTGTCACGCGCGTTTATTACGTGCATGGTTGCAAGCTCTCTTGCCTTGTCGGCATCACCGTCTCTGATAGCCTCGTATATCGCCAGATGCTCCTTGAGCGATTCGGTCGCGCGCGAGTGCTTTTTGATAGACGCCTTACGGAATTTTATCATCTTTCTGTGAAGCGGCTGAAGCATGTCTGTATACGCTTTCGAGCCTGAGCATGCATACAGCAGTTCATGAAACTGCGAGTCGAGGTTTTTGATGTTGTCGGTATTTTTCTGAACGTCACCCTCTGCCTTTTTCTCAATATAGAAATTCTGCAGATCGAGAATGTCCTTCATTTTGTTCAGCTGTTCTTCCGTCGCATTTTTAGCGGCGCGCGCAGCACAGATTCCCTCGGTATGTATGCGTATTTCATACATATCGAACATATCCTCGCGCGAGATACCGATAACAACGGCACCTCTGCCCGTGTCCTGAATAATATGCTCCTGCTCAAGACGGCGGAGCGCCTCACGGATGGGTGTTCTTGACACGCCGAGCTCTGCCGTCAGGCTCATCTCGGTCAGCACGTCACCGCGTGAATACTTTCCTATCAATATATCGTGTTCAAGCTGTTCAAAGATCTGGTCTGCTATCGACACACTCTTATGATCTCTTATCATTTATGCCTCCTTAGGTTAAAAGGACAAATCCGAACCCGTTTTTAAAAGGCGGATTTTCACTTTTACTGCGTTAAAATACTCGCCAATACACAAAGTATTGGCTGTGTTTTGTGTCTTGTAAAATCAAAAATCCGCACTTTTTAAAATCTGCGACCTCTTACCTCACAGATTTTGAGGGATTATTGATTTATTCAGGCGCTTTCCAAGAATGAAAAGGTTAAAAAGCTCCGAAATATGCCTCAGAGGCGGGTTCAGATCCGTCTTTTTAACCTGCCCTCCGACAAACGCTCAATTACAGTTTCAAGCTCGTCAGTAGAAAGGCTTGACGTTCTGCCGTCCTCGTATTCTTTGTCGACCCATTCTTTTACCGAAGCTACAAGCGGGTCGCGCTTGTCAAGCTCGTTTTCGCCGTGAAGCTCGTAGTTTGAGTTTATCCAGTAGGCAATACCCGCAAGACCCGACGTCTTTGAGACCATGACCGATGCGGGACGGTTGAGTATCTTTTTGGTATCAAAGATATTGTATATCTCCTCGTCCTTTAAAAGACCGTCAGCATGTATGCCTGCGCGGGTGACGTTGAAGTTTTTACCTACAAAGGGGGTCATGGGCGGGATAGTGTAGCCAATTTTGGTGCGGAAGTAATCCGCAATTTCGGTAATGACCGTGGGATCCATACCGTCCATCGAGCCGCGAAGCGATGCGTACTCAAACACCATAGCCTCAAGCGGAATGTTACCCGTACGCTCACCGATACCCAGAAGCGAGCAGTTGACCGCGGATGCGCCGTAAAGCCATGCGGTAGATGCGTTTGCGACCGCCTTGTAAAAGTCGTTATGACCGTGCCACTCAAGCATCTCGCTCTGCACGTCGGAAAAGTGCTGGAGTCCGTAAATAATGCCGGCAACCGAACGGGGCGGAGATACCTCGGTAAAGGGTACACCGTAGCCCATCGTGTCACACGCACGGATTCTTACAGGAATCTTTGCCTCTCTCGAAAGCTTCATAAGCTCGTTTACAAAAGGAACGACAAAGCCGTAAAAATCGGCACGGGTAATATCCTCAAGATGACACCTCGGCATAATACCGACCGAAAACGCCTCCTTAACGGTTGCGAGATAATGGTCCATTGCCTGCTTTCTCGTCATTTTGAGCTTTTTGAATATGTGGTAGTCAGAGCAGGAAACAAGAATACCCGTCTCACGTATACCGAGATTTCTTACAAGCTCAAAGTCCTGTCGGCTTGCGCGAATCCACGTTGTGATCTCAGGGAATTTAAGTCCCAGATCCATACAGCGCTCAATAGCCTCACGGTCCTTTTTACTGTAAACGAAAAACTCGCTCTGACGGATAATTCCGTAAGGTCCGCCAAGCTTTGAAAGTAATTTATATAAATCAACTATCTGCTCGACGGTGTAGGGGTTTACCGACTGCTGACCGTCACGGAAGGATGTGTCCGTTATCCATATATCCTCAGGCATATTGAGAGGTACGCGTCTGTGGTTAAAGGAGACCTTGGGCACATCGCTGTAGCTGTAGATATCACGGAACAGATTCGGCTCTGCAACGTCCTGCAAAGAATATCTGTAATCCTCTTCCTCAAGCAGATTAGTCTTGGGTGATAATTCAAGCATTATCTTTTCTCCTTTCTGTATTTGTGTATACAATTATACACAAATACCTGTATTTGTCAAGCAATATATTATATAATAATAAAAAAATTGCAAACCTTAGTTTGCAATTCATATTTATGATATATTGTGGTTTTGCGGGATGTTTTATAATTATTTCGTAGG
>JAZPZR010000177.1:0-7421 GCA_045544795.1 Eubacteriales bacterium | reverse complement strand
TCCTCCCGCAACAGCAAATAAAAGATCCCATGAAAATCAATATTTTCATGGGATTTCTTCACTTTCCGCGAACTCTCCCTCTCGTAGTATCACATACGACTTCGGGTCGAGTTCACGAAATCTGCACTCTTTTTTGGAAGTCACATCAGAGTGTCAAATTTTTAAGAATAGTTTTTGACACTCTGCAAAAAAGGAACTGTAGAATACAGTTCCTTTTTTATTTAAAGTATTTTATCTTCAGCCTTCAGAAAGTTTTCGTAGCACTCGGTATAATCCGTGCCTGAGGGTGTATACACCTTTTTTGTTTTAACAAGGCTTTTGCAGATGCTGACAACGTCACCGTATATGCCTGCGCCGACGCCTGCAAGAATTGCAGAGCCGAGGCATGCCGTTTCGTTGTTTTCAAGAATCGCGATGTTTTTACCCGTCATATCCGCTTTTATCTGACACCACAGCGGACTTGAAGCGCCGCCGCCCATTGAACGAACCTCGTTACAGGTAACGCCGAGATAATCAAGATTGGCTTTCAGCATGCATGCAACCGACTCAAGAATGCTTCTTACCGCGTGACCTCTTGTGTGCTCCATTGTAAGACCTATAAACGCACCCTTTGCTTCGGGATTGTATTTTGGCATGGTCGAGCCGCACAGATAGGGAAGGAAGGTAAGCCCCGCGCTTCCCGCAGGAACAGCCATTGCAAGCTCGTCAAGAGTTTTAAAATCAAACTCTTCGCAGAAGTTGTTTTTAAACCATTTAAGCGCGATACCCGCGGTAGGCGTCCACGAAAGCAGGCAGTATTTACCGTCGTAGTTTTTGTGACAGGGTACGATGCTTTTTGGATCAAATTCGGGTACCGTGTCGGTAGGCGCAAAAACGACCATGGTAGTACCCGTCATTTCACTGACGACGCTTGTGTCTGTAATGCCCGCGCCTATCGCGCCTGCTATCTGGTCTATGGCGCTTGTGATGACTGATGCGCCTTTATACTCGCCGACCTTTACCGCGCTGTCGCAAAGCGTCGGTAACCATTCTTTTTTTGCGCCGATGAAAGAGAGCATTTCATCCCACCACGTATCTTTTTTTATGTCAAAATATATTGTAGACGACTGAAGCGTTTTTTCTGTGACAAAATTGCCTGTGAGCTTATAAAGAAGATAGTCCTCAAGCAAAAATACCTTTTTTATCTTCGCGTGAACGTCGGGTCTGTTCTCTTTTATCCAGAGCAGCTTTGAAGCGGGCCAGGTAGCCGTAATTTCAGGCTGACCCGTTATTTCATATACCCTTTTTGTGCCGAAATGCTCTTTTATCTTTTCCGCCTCGGCTGTCGCGCGGTTATCAAGCCACACTATCGCATTCATAAGAGGCGAGCCGTTTTCGTCTGTAACTATCAGCGTTTCGCACTGTGTGTCGATCGAAAAGGCGGATATTTCAAGCCCCTTTGACACCTCTGCGTACGCCTCTTCAAAAAGCTTCAGGTAGTCGTCTGCGGGAAATTCAACACGGTCGTCGGAAACTATAAGCGTGTAGTCCTTGGTTGCCGATCTTATCATGTTGCCGTCGGTATCAAAAACCGCCGCTTTAAGAGAGGTGGTGCCGATATCCGCACCGACAAGATATTTTTTGGTTGTGTTATTCATCGTCTGGTTTCCTTTTTCGTATAACAAGTACTACAGTTAAAAATATGACCTGAAGTATAAGCTGGAGAGCAAACGGAATACCGAATGCCCATACCGCGCCCATCTGTCCGAAATGCTTTACAAGCGGGTAGCCTGTTATAAGCGAGAGCAACAGCGCCGCGCCCGAAAACGCGGTGAGCCATACGGGACGGCGGATAGATATCAAAACCGAGTTTGCCGCCATCGAAAGCGCGTAGACGGTGGTTGCAATAATGAGCGGGATAAAAATGCCAAGATACTGAACGATCTCTTTTCCGAACAGCAGTCCCATTACGAAATCACCCAGAAAATAGGCAAGGATGCACGCCAGAAGACCGAGCGCCGCCGTTGCGATAAGCGCGACCCACAGCATGCGGTACAGCTTTTTAAACTTCTTTTCATGGAAGCAATGTCCGAAAAGCGTCATGAACGGCGCCAGAATGTTGGGTACGAGTGTCGTTATCAGTACGGTAGGCGTTGAAATGCTCGAATAGATGCCCAGAATCTCCGTACCGCAGTATTTTTCAAGAGCAAGGCGGGGAATGGCTGTGACTACGATAGGAAAAACGGTAGTCAGAAGCATCGGAAATCCGTCCTTGAGAAGTCCTATAACGTTTTCTTTTTTAGCGCTGAGCTTGTGTGTACAGTGCCTGTGATAGCCTCTGATATCATAAAATACAAAGAAGGCGGCGGCAAGCAGTACCATTGAAAGTAAAGCAACGGGCAGATTTTTTGTAACAAAAAGCACGATGCTGAATATTACTATTGACAAAATGCCCTTGAGCGACATCGAGATACCGCATACCTCAAGATGTCCCACCCTTTGCAGCTCGCCGAAGAAAACGTCAGACGCCGCTTCTGCAAATTTGTAAAGCGTGTAGAAAACGACTGCGGCTATAATGTAAAAGGAATAGCCCGTGAAAGCAAGATAGCCTGCAAGGGATATTGCGGCAACGCCCGTTGTTATCCAACGTACAGCGCAGTATTCACCCGGTGAATACTGATAGAGCGAGTCGGATGCCTGAAATGAGCGCATGCCGTATACGGCTATAAAGAAAAATATATTTCCCACCGACATGGCGATTGAAAATACGCCCGCATCCTCAAAGCCTGACAGATGAACGGTGAGCACCGATATAAGCCACAGCGCCGCCATATATACCAGATTGCCTACGGTATTATAAAGCGCCTGTTTTTTGTAATCCATCTTTATTTTCCTTTCCAGCCGGGGACGTAGACGGGGTGCTTGCCCGTTTTTTCGGAATATCCGTCGCGGATACCCGTCCAGATAACACGTATCTTTTCACCGTTAAAGGTGGAAAGCGCTACTGCAAGACGGCGCATTGCGCGGGCAAAGCCTGCATAACCGCCAAAGTGTGTGCGGTGCATGATGACGGCGTTACGTGTGGCATAATAATCACGCCAGCTTGCCGATTTTTCGTAATTGAGGTTGTCGACGTGGTCCATTACAGATGCGGGAACACAGATTATCTTACCCGTTTTTCCAACGCGTACCGCATGCTCGTAATCGTCGTTGTAAATAAAGAAGTCCTCTCTTGCAAGACCCGCTTTTTCAAGAGCGCTCCTGCGTATCATGGTGCCGACAAAAGAGTAGATGTCGCAGTAAAACCACGGCTTTTTATACTCTTCCTCGGGAACAAAGGCTTCCATACATCCCAGGACCGATCTTTTTATCCTGCAGCGGTGAATGCCTTCAAAATGGTCCTTGTTATAAACAGAGGTACAAAGAGCAGACGCCGACTCTGCAAGCCCCGGCTGTTCTTTTGCAAACTCAATGAGCTTTTTGAGCATGTCGGGGCGCGGCACGGCATCATCGTCCGCAACGAATACCCAATCGCATTTTTGCTCAAGCGCCTTTTTCATGCCTGCGTAAAAACCGCCGCTTCCGCCCATGTTTTCGGGAAGGGTGAGCACCTGACGCTCAAATGCGCCGCTGCCGCCTGCCCACTCGGCAAGATATTCGTCGGTTCCGTCTGTGCTTTTGTTGTCTACCGCAAGAACAAAGCGCGGCGGACACTCCTGCGCCTCATAAGCCGCAAGCGTTTTTTTCAGGTCTTGTAAACGGTTAAAGGTTACAAGTACAATACCAATTTCCATTTTATTATTCCTTTCAACTGTCCTGTGCCAAATATTTGAAAAAGAGTGAATCCTCATAGCTGTCAGAAACGAAATTACCGTAAATTCCGCCCGATGAATGATACTTGTTGAGCGTTCCGATCTCGTCTGCAGGCTGAACAAGCTGTCCTGCGGTGACGGTTTTATGGATGCCGCGGTAAAACTCCATAGCGGGCGTCAGCGCACCGATACAAAGCGTTACGGTAAGCGCGATACTGCATATCCTTTCCAGACGGTTTGCGGTCTTTAAAGACTTGTTTTCCGAAACTGAAACAAGTTTTTTACTGCAGATGATATTAAGAAGCGTAAGCGCGGGGATAGATGCGCGCATACAGAAATCCGAGCCTATGCCCACGCGTATGCAGGGCGCGATTATCAAAAGGAACGCTATCAGATAAAACATCGGCTCCCGGTGATAATCCTTCGCGGGCAGCAGCCAGTATACGCCGAACTCAAGAACTATCAGCGCAAAATAACCGAGCGCCATTTTTGTTGAGGATGCTAAAAACAGCGACATCAGAATCAAAAGAACTGCACAGCCGAGCAGGAAGGGGGACTTAAGCTTGCCCTTGCGCCGTAAAATAATATATCCGATAACGGTGCAAACTCCGACGATTCCCACAATAATAATTGCAACCTTCATTCTCGGCAACAGCATGTCCCACTTATTCCCCGTCTGGTTTGCGCCCGTGTTTTCAAACGCGGAGTTGGAAATGAGATACAGCGCGATAACGGGAAACCATGACAAAAACGTGGCAATGTTGGAAAAGCCGAACGTCTCTTTCATATACTGCCTGAATTTACCGTGGCGAATGCGGTCGGTCAGCTCAAAGCCGACCTTTCCGACCATAAGAATGGCAAGACCGACACAGGGGAGAGTTGCCGATAAAAGCGAGGTGCTTATAATAAATACGTAGTTGCGGTTTGTCTTTTCGTTGGCAAAGCAAAGCGTTGCTATCCATGCCGTGATCACCTGATTGAACACCCAGAAAAGACAGGAGGTGTTTGAGGTGAACTGCGAGTGACCCGGCCACCATTCCAGATGCAGTATCTCAAAAAAGCTTGCAAATGACCAGCGCTTGAGCAGACAGCCGATAAAATCCATTCCGCTGAAGCCGACAAGCAGAGCAAATACTATCCATATTCCCTTTTTTGATTTAGGGTTTACGGTATAGACGTGCAGTAAAAGTGTTATCACTACGCCAAGCAGCGTCCACATGGCAAGAAAGATGTTGCCCACGTTAAAGGAAAGCGCAAGATCGCCTGTTATACGGTAGAGTATCTTACCGCCCGCCGCCGCGGGAAGCCAGTGTCCGATGTAATAGGTCATTACCGTGTCTGTAGCGGGATAGCGCACAGGCCATGCGCGTGAGATAAGATCGCGGAAGATAGCGTTGCGCTCATTCCAGTCACTTGTCTGAAAGAATAAGCCGCCCTGTCCGCCGAAATAACACCATACGGCACAAAGCAGGATGAGAATAACAAACAGGTATGTCGGTATGGCGATCTTACGCTCATCCCCGCCGTGACCGTCCGATTCCCTTATCGCATACAGGTATACCGCCGCTAAAATAAGTATTATAGGAAGGGAAAACATCAGCTTAACGCTGAATGCAAGAAACAAAAGCACGGGCAGCAGTAAATAGCCGAACGATAATGCCCGCAGGCTCTTGTAAGAAAACCTTATCGTTTTCATTTAAAAAATTCCTTTCTGTAAATGAAAAAACTAACGAATCTCACCCAGCTCTTTTTCGCAAAGCGTGAGAGATGCATCAATAACGGCATCCATGTCGTAATATTTATATTCTCCGAGTCTGCCGCCGAATATAACGTTTTGTTCTTTTTGGGCAAGCTCGCGGTAGCGTGCAAAGAGCGCGCCGTTCTTTTCGTCGTTTACAGGGTAGTACGGCTCGTCACCTACGTTCCACTCAGAGCTGTACTCACGGCTGATGACGGTTTTGGGCTGATCGCCGAACTCAAACCACTTGTGCTCGATGATTCGGGTCCACGGTGTTTCTCTGTCGGTATAGTTTACCGCCGCGTTGCCCTGGAAGTTGGGTGTGTCAAGCACTTCTGTTTCAAAGCGCACGCTTCTGTATTCGAGCGCGCCGAGCGCATAGTCAAAATATGCATCGATAGCGCCTGTGTATACCACCTTTTCGGCAAGCGCGTCAAGCTGCTCTTTTTCTTTAAGATAGTCGACACCAAGACGCACCTCGATTCCCGAAAGCATATTTTCGACAAGCTTTGTATAGCCGCCCATAGGTATGCCCTGATACAATGCGTTGAAATAGTTGTTGTCAAAGGTAAGACGCACGGGAAGACGCTTGATAATAAATGCGGGAAGCTCTGTACAGGGTCTGCCCCACTGCTTTTCGGTGTAGCCCTTTATAAGCTTTTCGTAAATGTCGGTGCCGACAAGAGAAATAGCCTGCTCCTCAAGATTTTTAGGCTCAGTAATACCTGCTTCGCGGCGCTGCTCTTCAATTTTGGCAGCCGCCTCGTCAGGCGTGACGACACCCCACATTTTGTTGAAGGTGTACATGTTGAAGGGGAGACTGTAAAGCTCCCCGTGATAGTTTGCAACGGGGGAGTTGGTAAAACGGTTAAACTCTGCAAAGCGAGTCACGTATTTCCATACACGGTGGTTGTTGGTATGGAAGATGTGCGCGCCGTAAATGTGTACCTGTATTCCTTCCGTCTCTTTTGTATATATGTTACCTGCAATATGGTCGCGGCGGTCAATGACCAACACCTTTTTACCTGCCGCTGTTGCCTGCTGAGCAAAAACTGCGCCGTAAAGACCTGCGCCTACTATAAGATAATCATACTGTTTCATATTTCGTTGCACCGATAAAATACCGATGCCGCCTCGTTTCTTTGATATTTTCATGGCTTGTACCTGAATAATTAACTTATTGTAGCATATTTTTTTGAATAATTCAATAATAACAGCCGCTTTTGCACATTTTTGCCAATAAATTGTAGTTTGTCGGGGAACTAATCTTAGGCTCCCTTGTAAAGGGAGCTGTCGAGCGTATGCGAGACTGAGGGATTTGGAGATGCAAAAATACTTGTATTTACAAGGCTTTTACGTACAAACTAAATCCCTCCACCGAGCAAGCTCGGCCCCCCTCCCTTTACAAGGGAGGCTTTTTCATTCCGTAAAACCACAATTTGAATGTACATGCAAAATGAATTGATGCCGATGGCATCATGAATTGGCTTTGCCATGAATTGCCTGACGGCATGAATTGTTTTTCCACAGGAAAAACATTAGGTGACGATATTCATCGTCACCTACAAACTACAATTCATCTTTATCGTTACGTAATTTGGCGTTTTTACACAAACCCTTTGCAGTATCGGTCGACTTATTGTATAAAACATTTAAAAACGCTTGACTTAATAGAAAATAAAGTATAAAATGAGTATACCCATAATTTTCAGAAAGGAAAGAAACACTATGAGTAAACTCACAAGACGCGTTTTATCAATGGTCATGACAGTTTTCATGCTGATATCTATGGTATCGGTATTTACTCTTCCTGCACTTGCAGAAGACGTAACGACTGCAGCTGTTGATTATGACGCAGCGTTTGAAAGTGCATATATTATCAATAATGCATG
>JAZPZR010000176.1:0-2608 GCA_045544795.1 Eubacteriales bacterium | reverse complement strand
TTCACCTCGGAAATCACACCGCGTGAGTTTTTGGTGGTAAAGACTACCTCTGCCTGCTCATCACCAACGTTTTTTACAGTAACAACGCTTGTTACAACGTTATCGGTTGTGATAAATTTCTCCTCGCTGATATCCACGTTGTAGGGTGCAGATGATACAGGAGATGATTTGCCGTAAATCTCAAGCTCGGTAATACCCGTCGTCTTGTTATCATATGCCGTAACTGTCGCGCGGATAAGCTTTGCTTCTATTTCGGGGAAGGTGTATATTGCAACCTTGCCCGGCTCTATTGATGAGGGCGCGGTAACGTCCGCAATATCCACCCACTCACCGTCCTTTAAATACTGGAAGGTGATATTTTCAGGAACAAGCATTGCATCCTTTGTATCATAAGGTGCTCTTTCATCATAGGGATAGACCGCAATCTTATCAACGGTAGATACTGCCGCAAGATCAAAGTCAATTGTCGAAACCTTGGTAAAGCCATTCGCCGTATATGTATTCCATCTATTATTATCTTCTCCGTAAAAAGCGATAACACCGTCGTTTATCTCTTCAACCGAGTTATATTTGGGAGTAACCGATGCGTAAACCTCCGCATCGCGCGCTACGTTATAATAGTCGCTGACGTCTGCAATTATCTCAACCTCGGTCACGCCCATGCCTTTGTTTGACGCGGCGCGGGTGCAGGTTATTGCAATTTTATCTGTCTTAACCTTATCAAAGGTATAGACGGTCGCACCGCCGTTTACGATAGTGGGATATGTTATATTGGGGACCTCAACATACCCGCTTCCGTTCCAGTATTTTATAACGACGTTTGAGGGGAATGGTGTGCCCGCGCCGTCTGTAAAGAAATGTACGTTCACCGTGTCTATTGAATACTCTCTGTCAAAGGTGTAAGTAAGCGTATCCTCGTTATTTGGAGATTTCCAGGTTGCCCAACGATTGATAGTGCCCGAATATGAAATCTTGCCGTCTTTTGTAAAATAAGGATAATAGGTGTTATAAGTATAGGTAGCCTCCACGTCTGATATCATGGCGATATTTGCCTGTCTTACGGTTAGGGGTTTGCCGAAAATCTCAACCTCGGTCACGCCCATGCCCTTGCCTGAAACGCGGGTGCAGGTTATTGTAATTTTATCCGTTGTGACCGCGTCAAAATTATAAACGGTCGCACCGCCGTTTACGATGGTAGGATAGGTTATATTGGGAACCTCAACGTACTCACTTCCGTTCCAGTACTTTATAACGACGTTTGTGGGGAACTGTGTGCCGCCGCCGTCTGTGAAGAAATGCACGTCGATACTGCTTACAGTGTACGTCTTATCTAAAGCAAAGGTAAGAGTATCCGCATTGTTGGGTGATTTCCATGTAGCCCAGCGATTTACGGGGGTATTGGCATAATTGATAATACCGTCCGTTACAAAGCCTGGTGTATTCGTGGAGTAGGAATAGGTTGCTGTAACCGTTGAAGACGGCGCAACGTTTACAGGCTGATCAGCCGTCTTTTCAGCACTGCCCGAAAGCGAGGTGTGGCTGGGGTAATAGTATCCGCCGGGAGCTGAAATACTGTCGCCGTTTACCTTGACACCGACCTGCATATCGTAATTAGCCGAGGTGCCCGTGCGAAGAAGTGTGTCCTTTGCAAAGCCGAAGCCTGTTGTATGTATTCCGAGCAGCAGCTCAGAAAATGCAGTGGGAACTGCATCAACGTACGGTGTTTTTAATATCACGTCAATGTCTGTGGCAGACGTAATAAAATCGGTAAGACCGTTTTTTTCCGATGCCTTTGCTCCAAAAACCGTAAAAGATGCCATAATGGTAAATACAAGTGCTGATGAAATAATTCTTTTAAGTCTTTTCACTTGATTTCCTCCTTTTGAGTGTTGGTTTAATTATATATTATACTGCACCGTATGTTCAAGGTGTGAATTCCGTATATATTTTACCAAATTCCGACCTCTGTATTGAAATCATGCAGTGAAGTATGATATAGTTTTTTCAGGAGGTGTGATATGAAAAGCATTAACATTGATATAAATTCAGTGCACGGAAACACCTGCGGGTTGTTTGTATCGCCCGGATACGGCAGGCATGCAACAAGAACAAGGGACGACTGGGAGATAATATTTGTCAAGAGCGGCACACTGTATATGTTTGTTGAGGATACCGTGTATGAAATAAAGGCGGGACAAGCACTTGTTATAAAAGCGGGTCAGCTTCACGGCGCATCCCGTA
This sequence comes from Eubacteriales bacterium, assembly GCA_045544795.1. GTDB lineage: Bacteria > Bacillota > Clostridia > Oscillospirales > QAKW01 > RGIG9041. The sequence continues at coordinate 367 of JAZPZR010000176.1, read as the reverse complement.
ATTATGAAAAAGACCTTTCTTTTTATTGGTTTCATTTTTATGCAGAGTTATCGAAAAACGATGAAACAAGTATTATGCCCCTGTCCACACCGTCACGTCCTGACAGGCTTGTTGATCTGTTTGAAAGCTATCTGCTTGATATTTATGCCAAGCGACGTAATCCATCGGCAAAGAACTGTATTGCGCGGCTCATCTTACTCGAGCTTTCTGATTTTACAGACAAAAACGAAGGTGCGTTCAACCCTCTGGCTGCAAAAATACACACTTATATTCACGAAAACGTTTCACACTCGCTTTCTACCTCTTTAATTGCAAAGGAGCTGAATCTCAGCCCCGATTATATTGAAAGAGAATACAAAAAAGTATA
>JAZPZR010000175.1:0-14016 GCA_045544795.1 Eubacteriales bacterium | reverse complement strand
AAAGGGGATGTAAAAATTCTCCGGAACGCAAAAAGCCAGAAAAAACAAGGAAAAATGAAACTAATAAAATCCTGTAGAACAACAAAATGAAAGAAAAGTGTTGCATTTTTTACTTTTATGCAACACTTTTCTCTTTTTTATATGCTTTTTGCTACTTCCAAACCTCACCACTCGGCGTTCGTCAAGGCAAAACCACTATTATTTCGTTTTTACTGTTCGTAAAAACTACATTTTATGGTTTGCCTTTCCTTTTCCCAACAAAAGCATCTTTTGTTGGGACCCTATTTGTCGGGCAAGCCTACGGCCCGGTTTGAAACTTCCGAAAAATTTTTTCTATCCCCTTAAAAAAGGAGCTGTAAAAAAATCACGTTTTTTTACAGCTCCTTTTATTTTACTCTGTAACTGTGGTATCATCGGGTGTCACCGTGGTATCATCGGGCGTTACCGGGGTATCATCGGGAGTTACCGTGGTATCGTCGGGAGTTACCGTAGTATCATCGGGAGTTACTGTTGTATTATCTGTCGAAGGTTGAGGTTGCGCGGGGGTGCTGTTCATAAGCTCGTTATTTTCACTGCCTACAACGTTACTTGTTTGTGTCACAAGCTTTGCAATACTGTCACGGTCTTCGACCTCGTCTGAAAGAACGGGACTTTTACCCCAAAGAGATGAAAACTTTACTACGGTATTATCCGCCGCAACGTACACCATAACCGTAAGCTTTGAGGGTGTATTTTCCGTTTCAACAGGCGTCATAACAATTGTGTGATAGGGTATTTCCTCACCGTTATTAATAACTGCATAGCCGCCGTACTTTGACGTACCGTAAGCGGTAAGCTCCGCCTTGTACACACCCTTTGCAAGAGTGTACTCGCCCGTCGGTGAAAATTCAACGGGCGTTTCGACCGCACGCGCACCGTTTGTCACACGCGACAGCTGAACGTCAATAGAAAAAGTTGCCGCAGTAAGCGTCGAACCGTTTGTCGAAACCGAATCGGTATACCACGCATAAGTCAGCGAAAAAAGTGCCATCACACACAAAAGCATACCGACGACAGAACTGACCATCGCCTTTGTTATCGACTTTTCAGAAAGCTTTTCAGTTTTATTTACGGAAAATAAATTCCTTAAAAATCGTTTCATCAAATATAACCTCATTGTTTATTGTCTGTATCTTCAAGGAGCTGTGCCCGAAGCTCCTCAATCTCTTTTTTAAGATCCTCCGACAGCTTTCGCTCTGCCTCAAGCTCATCACGCTCATTTTTGATACGCGCCGCCTCGCTGTCGCGATACTCCTTAAAAAGAATCGCAACTCGCAGTCCGTTTACAATAAGCATGCACAAAAACGGAACGAATATCAAAAGCGTATAGCCAAGGGGAGATTTGAGAAAATAAAAGAATTTGCCAAGCCCGATAAGTCGGAACTTGTACTCACCCAAAATCTTATCGTAGGATACGGGAATCTCATCGTCAACACCTGTCGTGGTACCGTAGGTAATAAATACCTCCTCGCCCGTCTCGGTCACGGTGCGTTCGCGGATCATATGCGTTACAACGACTGACGCACCGTCCTTGTATGAGATAAAGGAAATAATATCACCTGCATCCAGCGTATCAGGATCGATCTTTTTTGACACAACAACGTCACCTGCATTAAAATAGCCGCGGTCATTGGGATAGATCTTACTCATCGAGTCAGACAGAACGACAAAGGCGCGGTAGCCAAACAGACTTCTCTCCTCTTTTTCAAGAGCGGTTACCGAAAAAACCGTAAACAGCATAAGCAGGATTGCCAAAATTATTACGACCCAAACAAGCACGGATTTTATTACTTCAAACGCTTTTCGCAACGGACCATACTTCCCTACCCTAATCTTATTATATATTATAATATCTTTAGTAATTCTTTGCAAGGGATTTTAATTAATTTTTACAACTAATTATTGACAAAGCATCTAAATAGCTTATAATTATTTAGGGTGATAAAATGAATTTCAAACTGATCGGTGAAATTATCGGTATTGTCGCCATTGTCGAAAGCTTTTTCATATTCCTGAGCAACAGGCGAAAAAACATACTCAAGCTCAAGGGTGTATCTGATGCGCTGTGGGCGGCAAACGGCTTTCTGACAGGCTCGTACACAGGCGGTGTACTGAACATCGTTATGATAATACGTGAGTTTGTGTTTTACAAACGGCTTGAAAAGAAATGGGCGCAGCATATATTCTGGAAATATGCGTTTATGCTGCTCTGTTTTTTCTCGCCTGTGATTGAAATAATAAAGACAGGCAGGTTTGATATCGTACCCTTTTTTCCCGCATGCGGAAGTGTGCTTGCAGTGTACGGCTTTTACAGCGAAAATCCCAAAGCCATACGCGTGCTCAACTTTTTTGCAGGACTGCCGTGGCTGATATATTATATTTTCACTAAAAATATTTCAGGTACGGTATCAGCTGTTGTCAGCCTCGGTTCAATAATACTCGGTGCGTTTTTTGCAAAGAAGGTTAAAAAATAAAGGAACTCATCACGAGTTCCTTTTTTTATGTAATGCTGCATATACAGGTATTGCGGCTATCGGGAAAAGTGCGCCGATAAGAAGTCCCGCCTTCATGGCAAGGCTGTCGGGAGTGAGTGACAGCGCGTTTGCGAGCTCAAGAGCCTTCGGATTTTTAATTATCGCATCGGTCACAACGCCTACAAGCTCAGGCACGACCGACGCGCCAAGGTCACCGCCTGCCGCCATAAGCGCAAATACGACCACACCGCCCGATGCAAAGCGCTCAGTCGCGATACTCAGGTTGCCCGGCCACATCATAGCCGTGAAATAACCCGTGAGCGCACAGGCAATAAGTCCGATAACGGGAATACTGCTCACGACCGCGATAATATAGCATGCCGATGCGCCTATCGCACCGATAAGTATCACGCGGGTAAGATTTTTACCTCTCTTGGCATAAAGTGTACGTCCTATTCCGAGCGTCATACCGAAAAATGCAACGCCGAAAACGTCGCCCCACACCTTATCGATACCGAGCGCATGCTCAAGATAGCTTGAGCTCCACTGACCCATCGTAACCTCTGACGCGCCGCCGAGGAATATTGCAATAAAGCTGAGCCACAGTAACGGATTTTTGAAAATACCGAGAAGACCGCCCGACCCCTCCTCCGACTCAACACAGGTGATGTCGGTCATTGAATAAAGGATCAGCGAAAGAACGGGAAGTATAATAAATATAAGCATGAGAATATTCCAGTTCTCTTTACCGAACACAAGCAAAAAGAGTGTGCTGAAGATTACAACACCGACAACACCCCACGCATAGACGGAGTGAAGCGCGCTCATTTCTCTTTCAGGGTCGTCAGCGGGAAGCGAAGCAATAATAGGGCTTATGAGCACCTCCGCAAGTCCGCTTGACACGGCGCAAAGAATTGTACCCACGGCAAGTCCCGCGTACGCAAGCTTCGGGAAAAAAGTAGGCACAAGCGAGAATATGATAAGACCGATAGCCGTCAGTATCGGCATTGTACGTACTGTTTTTGGTATATTAAACTTTTCCGAAAAGAAGGAAAATACAAGGTCGATGCCAAGCTGTGTTGCAAAATTGACTACAACAAGAAGACCGAGCATTGAAAATGATATGCCGTACATTTCACGGAAGGTCAAAAACAACAGCGGCGGCACGTTGCCGACAAGCGCCATTGTAACGTTGACCGTATAGCAGGCAAGCTTTAATATTTTTCTGTTTACTTTCATGAGTATTGACCCCCATTTGATGTGCTTTGATTACTCTACCACATATTACATTTTTTTGCAATAACATATTGAAATAATAATGACTTTTTTATAAAATATCCTTGAGGTGATAATTATGCAAAAACTCAAGCAACTATTTTACGACGAGCTTACAAAAAGCTGTATCCCCTTTTGGCTTGAAAACGCAGTTGACAGAGAATACGGCGGTATTATAAACTGCCTTGACCGCGAGGGCAAGGTCTATTCCGAAGACAAAAGCGTATGGATGCAGGGCAGATGCGGTTGGATGTTTTCATACATATACAATAATATAGAAAAGAACGAAAAGTATCTTGAAGTTGCAAAAAGCTGTATTGACTTTGCAAAAAATCACTGTATTGATACTGACGGCAGAATGGTTTTTACTTGAGGAAGGTCTTCGCACAGGAGATACTGATACTGTTGAGTTCGCAAAAATGATATTTGACGAGGCATACGAGCGCGGCTACGACAAGGAGTACGGCGGTATCGTATACTTCAAGGACGTGCTCGGCACCCCTGTTGAAAGCTACGAGCATGACATGAAGCTGTGGTGGGTGCACAATGAGACTGTTATCGCTTCCCTTATGTTTTACAAGCATACAGGTGATGAAAAGTATAAAAAAATACTGGACGAAACGGTCGATTACTGCTTTACACACTTTGCAGACAGGGAGTACGGCGAATGGTTCGGTTATCTCCGCCGCGACGGAAAACCGACAGAGCCGCCCTGCAAGGGTCACACCTACAAAGGCCCATTCCACGTTATGCGTATGCTTGCAAAGTGCATAACCATGCTGTAATACTAAACCTTCTGCTTTTTTGGCAGAAGGTTTTTTTAATAAAATATTAATATACTTATTGTAATCAACCTTCCTTTTGTGATATAATGTTGACTAGTCAATATTCAGGGGGACATATGAAAAAGAAAAACGAAAGCTGGTTAAAACCGCATCACTCACTTGTCCGTAACATTTTGTATGCCGTGATATATCCGTATTCACGGCTTGTTTACGGTATAACGATAAATAAGTTTAAGGAGCAGGAAAAACGGCCTTATCTTATCCTTTACAATCATCAGACGGCGTTTGACCAGTTTTTTGTGGGCATGTCATTTTCAGGTCCGCTTTATTACGTCGCATCGGAAGATATTTTTTCAAAAGGGTGGGTATCGTCTGTTATACGCTTTCTCGTGGCGCCTATTCCCATCAAAAAGCAGACGACCGACGTACGCGCGGTAATGAACTGCATCCGCGTGGCAAAGGAAGGCGGAAGCATTGCTATCGCGCCTGAGGGCAACCGAACCTACAGCGGTAAAACGGAATACATGAACGGAGCCATCGCATCGCTTGCAAAAAAGCTTAAGCTTCCTATTGCGATATATAAGATCGAGGGCGGTTACGGTGTTCACCCTCGGTGGAGTGACAAGGTGCGCCGCGGTAAAATGCAGTCGGGTGTCTCCCGCGTTATCATGCCTGAGGAGTATGCCGATATGTCGGCGGATTCTTTGCTTGAGCTTATACAAAAAGAGATGTTTGTAAACGAGGGCAACGCTGAAAAGAGGTTTTTGTCAGCTCACCGCGCGGAGTATCTTGAAAGGGCAATGTACGTATGTCCTTTTTGCAAGCTTTCGGAGTTTGAGAGTAACAAAAGCATTATAAAGTGTAAAAAATGCGGACGCGAGATAGAATACGGCGAAGACACACGTCTTACAGGCGTCGGGTTTGACTTTCCGTTTTCGCACGTGACCGAATGGTATGACTATCAGAAGGCGCACGTCAATTCGCTTGACGTAACGGCGCTCACAGACACACCAATATATACCGACCGCGCTTCGCTCTCGGAGGTTATTGTATACAAAGAAAAAATACTCATTTCAAAAATGAGTGAAATTCAGCTTTTCGGTGACAGGATAGTTATTGACGGTGAGCGTGTTTTTCCGTTTGCTGAAGTCACCGCGATGTCGGTGCTTGGCAAAAACAAGCTTAATATCTACCACGGCGGTAAGGTATATCAGTTCAAAAGCGACAAGCGTTTTAATGCGCTCAAGTATGTAAATATTTATTTCAGATACAGAAATATAATAGGAGGTAATTCTGATGTCGAATTTCTGGGACTCTAGTGTCTGGGGCTTTTTCAACGTAATAGCGGTGCTTCTTATAAGCCTTCTGTTTGCTAACGTTGTTAAAAAATGTATAAAGCCGCTAAGGTATTCGCTTATTCCGTCGTCGGTTCTCGGCGGATGTATTCTCGTAATCGTTGCGGGTGTTTACAAGCTTATTACAGGCGATATTATGTTTGATACAAAATTTTTCGGCGGCAGCGGCACTCAGATGCTTGAGCTTATTACATACCACATGTTAGCGCTCGGCTTCATTGCTTCAACCTTTAAATCGGGCAAGGGCAAGCTTACAAAAAAGCGCACGGAAGAGATTTTTAACACGGGTGTTACCACCGTTTCCACCTATCTTTTGCAGGCAATATTCGGCTTTGCGATATCGCTTATTGCCGCGCTCGTTGTAAAGGATTTCTTTAAGGCGGCGGGCATACTTCTCCCCTTCGGCTTCGGTCAGGGCACGGGTCAGGCGCTCAACTACGGTAATATTTACGAAACCGACTTTGGCTTTGTCGGCGGTAAAAGCTTTGGTCTTACCATCGCGGCGCTCGGCTTTTTGTCAGCAAGCATCGGCGGTGTAATACACCTTAACATTTTAAAGAAAAAGGGTAAGCTCCCTGCACATAAATCAAAAGAGGGCGCGATAACATCTGAGCAGATACAGGGTGAAAACGAAATTCCCATGCAGGAGAGCATGGATAAGCTGACTGTACAGATCGCTCTTATTGCGCTTGCATATCTTATCACCTTTTTCCTTATGTACCTTTTAGGGCTTTTACTCCCCGGTATGAAGTCGGTCATTTACGGCTTTAACTTTTTACTCGGTGTGCTTTCGGCAACGGTGGTAAAAGTGTGTATGAATCTTTTCAAAAAGATGGGCGCTATCAGGCGTGAGTATACAAACGACTTTCTTATGACACGCGCAAGCAACTTCTTTTTTGATATGATGGTGGTTGCGGGCATCGCGGCAATAAGACTCGGTGTATTGCAGAATTATTGGGGTATCATTCTTATCATGGGTGTTGTCGGTCTTATCATCACCTACGCTTACAACTACTTTATTGCAAAGGTGCTGTTTAACGAGTACCGCGAGGAGCAGTTTCTTACAATGTACGGCATGCTGACAGGTACCGCAAGCACTGGTATAATTCTCCTTCGCGAGATCGACGGTGACTTCAGGACGCCTGCGGCAGATAACATGGTATACCAGAACTTCCCTGCAATCGTGTTCGGATTCCCGCTTATGCTGCTGGCTACGCTGGCTCCCGTCAAGCCGATAACGACATTTATTATTCTTGTTCTGTTCTTTGCAGTAATGAACGTGATTCTTTTCAGAAGCAAGATATTTAAAAAGAAAAACAAGAAATAATCTAAAAAAGCATTGCATTGATTGCAATGCTTTTTTAATAGCACCTTCAAATTGCGGTTTGTCGGTGTGTTTGTGTGATGTACTCACCCATGCCTCCCTTGTAAAGGGAGGTGGTTTTGCCGTAGGCAAAATCGGAGGGATTATAGAAAATACTCATGTTTCTACATATCTAAATCCCTCAGTCTCGCATACGCTCGACAGTTCCCTTTACAAGGGAGCCTAGGTTTAACTCACCGACAAACCACAGTTTGCAATAAAAAAGACTCTCTTTCGAGAGTCTTTTTTGGTTTTTACTTAACCTGGTACTGAACCCACTTCTGTACGTTGGCGATAGTATCAGATGCTACTACCTCTGTTTTTGATTCGTTGGGCTCGGTTTTTTGATAATAATAGGTGTAAACCTTTGAACGGTCTCTGTAGCGGTATTCGCTGACATAAACAGGTGAATCGTAATTATCAACTAAACGTGTCTGCTCATTATACCAATATATTGACTTAGAATTGATTTGACCGCGTCCGTATGCACTATAAGCAACACCGCCAAAATACTGTGTCTTTTCAAACGCCAGACTATAATCAAGCCATCCTGTAGACTCATAATTTGTACAAATTCCCGAACTGTAGGGAGTAGCGAGATAGTATCCGTTACTACTGCTCCAACCATAATATCTAGTGTACATATACTGTGTTTTTTTGTTGTAATGAGAAACTACCGTCTGCGTCTGGATTTGCCTTGAATCACTTTCAATAGCAACAGTCCTTGACCAATTACTCCAAGAACCGTAGCTACCCCATACCCACGTAGGATTCTTGTATTGAGTATATCCTGACGGAGCAGTCGACGAGTTTGAAGTAGTTCTGATATTGTAAGTCCACTTAGTATCAACTATGTCAGCATCTTCTGCAACCGTAGATGCCTTTACCCAGCCTGACTGCCAATGAGCTCTTACAGTAATATCTTCTAATTCTGTAAGCACTGTTTCTTCGGTAATCTGAGTGTCGCCGTTAAACCAGCCAAGGAAGGTAAAGCCTTCTCTTACAGGCGTGGGAAGCTCACCCACAGCCTCACCTATATTAACAGCTTTCTTTTCTTCCGAAACAGAACTGCCGTTTGCATCGAAGATAAGATTTGTTGTAAGCTGTTTCCAATGAGCATAAAGTGTGCGATCTTCTTTTGATTCAACAATAGAATCCTCTGTAATAAGCTCTCCATCTTCAGCCTCGGTATACCAGCCTATAAATTCAAAATTATCTCTTTGAGCTGTAGGCAGTGCGCCGTATGTCAAGCCATTATAAATGATTTTGGAAGTTTCATCACAGATACCACCGTTTGCATCGAAATAGAGCGTATAGTACTTAAGCATATTATTATACGTCGTTTCATCGATAGCTTCCCACGTACCTTTTGTTATGAACTTAGTATTAGTTACAATGCCTGTATACAAGATGTTATTACTTACTGAAAGATAACCATCTACATTTTCATTCAGCTCTGAAAGAACAATATTTCTGCCTAAAATAGCATTATTACTCTCCGAGTTGATTTCAATCGTTCCCTGTAAAAGCAATTCTGTCTGCTCCGCTTTCATAATAAGGGCAATGCCTTTTGCTGAGACGGAGCTTTGATTCATTGCAAGCTTTTTCGAAGAAATTGTAATCGGAGTACCATTTGTTGCACTAATATGGGTTTTATTAAGAACCATTTCTTTTGCATCGGACGAAATCACCAGATCAGTATACGTTTTTTCGTTTCCGTTAATTTCCAAGTATTCTGTTGTTGCAGAAGTTTCAAGGGTCATTCCATTCATTTCTTCTGCATTTTCCAAATACTTCAAATTAGTTATTACTTTTTTTGCACCGCTTGCAACTCCTGCAACGGCAATCTTAGCATTCGCACAGTTGAAATATACTCTGCCGACATTAGTAAATGCATCTTCTCCAACAGATTCTACATCACTTCGAACAACACAATCAACAATTGATTCACATCCTGCAAAAGCACGGTTGCCGATTTTTTTGATATTACCGCCGATGATACCCTCAAGTGCTGTGCATCCATTAAAGCAGTCATCGGGAATCTCTGTAATAAAATCAGACAAAACAACAGCAGAAATGTTGGTGTTATTCATAAACAGACCTTTATCAAGTCCAACTATTTTAATAACCTCACCATTGCCGACGTTCATATACTCAGGAATAACAACACAATTATCTGTGCCTGTATATCCTGTAACAATTCCGGTATCCTGATTAACTTTAAGTCCCTGACTGTAAACAGTTTTCTCTGCTACATAATCAGCAACCTCATAAGGAATCTCAAAGGATATTACACCATTTTCATGGTCGTTATATGAACCTGTTGTATATGAGTAATCTTCAAACTCATACATCTCATCATCCATTACAGTATAGGTATAAACATGATAATTCTTTGTCTCCATGTCATAAGCTACAACACCAAATACATGAGCGACACCTGCCATAACCCATCTGTGATATCCTGCTTTTGTCTGTTCGGTTGTCCAGGTTCTTGTTACCGATTCAGCAGTTTCCTCGTTATATGTTACAGAACTTGACCACTCTTCACTTTCATCGCTGGAGTACTCTAATCCCTGTGACTCGCCGCTGGAAAACTCGGTTGTATAATTCTTTCCGTAACCATACTGCTCTGTGATTTTTTCAGAAACACCTGTAGATGTTGTTTCTGATTCACTGCTTGACTTACTGCCGCCATAGCTCGAGCTGTTACTCCATCCTGCACTTGTGCTGGTTGTTGTAGTGTCCATTGAAGTATTTGATTTTGAGCCACCGGTCTCAAAACCATTTGATTCTGTCTGCGAAACACTTTCCTCTGCACTAAGACTTGCACTAACTTCTGCTTTAATACCGAATTCTTCTACGCCCATTGTAGTTTCCAAGCCTGCATTAATAGAAGCCTCGTTTGTAGCAGAGCTACTGGATGTTATCTTCGCTTCGTTTGTCCAGCCTTTTTCATTGCTTGTACCGGTGGAAGTATCTGTCGAACCCGAAGAACCTGTACTTACATTCCAACTACTTTCTTCATTAGTTGCTCTCTCAATTATTTCATCTCTGGTATAACCTTTTTCCGTCAACCATTCCTGAGAAATATCGGTCGCTTCTGACCAGCCGTTAGAGAGAGACCAGTTAGACGATTTAGTGGTTGCATTTGCAACAGTTTCTGCAATCTGCTCTGCTTTTCCCTCTGTAATTACAGTTGAGAAAGTAGTTTCCTCACTCTTTTCAATACCGCCCTCGCTGATATATCCGAAGTCTTTAATTGTATATAGCGGAACGTTCTGAATCTCACCTATTTCATACACGAAATAAAGAGTGTTGTCCTCTTCATACTGTATGGGCGCATCCAATTTTGCCTTTGTCCACGTTTTGTTTCGCTCGCTGGTCCAATTTGCTTCAAGTACCATATGTCCTGTTGAGCCGACAGGAATCATAGTTTCTGAATAAAGTTTTCCTTCTTCATCAGCCCAGCCTGTGAAAACGTAATTACTAAGCTTGGGAGTAGGAAGAACAAGACCTGTGTCTACGGTATACGTATCCTGTGCCCTTTCTGTGAACAGGCTTGATTTATACTGAACGGTATACTCGATTTTACTCCAGTATGCATATAACGTATAATTGCCTGTTGTACCTTCGGGAATATCTTTCACAAGCGTACCGCCTTCTGCAAAGTCATACCAGCCCAAAAAACGATATCCTGCAACAGAAAGATTTTTAAGAGTCAAACCAATTTCTTTTGCGTAGCAAGACGGATTCGGATTAGTTATCTTACCGTTATCTATTAGCTTCTGAAGATAAGGATCGCCATTCGCTATATCATACTCTATCAGATACTCTGTTGTATTAAGTTTAGGAATAACTGTTTCTTCCTTGGTAATTTCAGTACTTGCATCAGCGTCTGAAAAATACTTTTCACAAACATCACAATACCAATAAGCGATATTACCATTTTCTGTGTATGAAGGATTTTTTGCTTCAACACCTGATAAATCGTGAGATGCATCAACAACAGTCTCTTCATAATCTATTGCTATTGTTCCGTCTGCGTCCTTAAAGCACTTATCGCAGTCGGGACAGATCCAGTATGCGATATTACCGGGTTCTGTACAGGTCGGGTCTTTTGCCTCAACCGCTTTTAATGAAGCATGAATACATCTTAAAGTAGACGGCTTAAGAATAACGTTGTAGCCATCGGGGTCTGTCTCACAGCCGTCTGAAATATAACGGCTGATAAGAATAAGATCCATCGGTGCAAGCTCGCCGTCGTCATCAACGTCAGCTGCAAGCTCATCAAGTGTTATATTATAACCCTCAGGATCGGTCGTACAACCGTCTGAGATATATCTTGCAAGCATAACAAGGTCAAGCGGTGAGATAACGCCATCGCCCGACACGTCACCGGGAAGATAGTTAACAACACGTACGTAGTCACTTACGTATACAATATCAACGCTGTTCTCGTTACTGTCGGTAAAGCCCTTACCTGAGAGTGAGACAAGATACTTGGCATCATTATCAACACCATCCTCAACTTCGAAGGTAAGTGTGAGTATTGTACCGTCGAGAACGTCTTCAACGTCACTTCCGTACCAGATAAAGTTTGTACCCGCTCTGTTATAACGGCTGGGTGACTGATATGCAAGACCGTTAAAGGTCTTACCGTTTTTATCGTCAACAAGGGTAAGGCCGTCTGCCCATGATACAGTAAGTGTACCGCCGATAACACCCGGGTTGCCTTCAATATAAATATCGACCTGTACGCTGCTGCCTGCTGCCGCCCAAGTTTCTTTCATTCCGATAACGGTATCGGAAGTATCAGCTGCCGTTGCCGTCATGGAAAACGGAGCTACAGAAATAAGCATTACAACGACCAATATCCAGGACCAGATTCTTTTATTTGTTTTCATAAATACTGCTCCCTTCCTTATTTAATAACAACACTGCCGTTTACAACGTCAAAGGTGACAGGCTCAAGGTCGACACCCGTTCCGTCTGTAAAGGTAAGCTTAACAGGATATGTACCTGCAGGAGCTCCGTCTGAAATATCAAACTTAAGCACAAATGCAGTACCGTCGATAACATCGTTGGGCTCAGAGCCGTACCATACGAGATTACATCCGTTCTTATAAGTCTTGGGCTTCTGGAAGGTAAGTCCCGAAAGAACGTCACCGGTTGAAATCTTTGAAAGAGTTAACGCCGTATCGTCATATTCCAAAGATACCGTCATTCCCGCAACACCGGGGTTATTGACGGCGCTTACTGCCAGCTCAACACCCGTATCTCCCGCTGATGCCGTAACGTTTTCAATAACAAACGTGGGATCGGTAATGGGTGCAGAATTATCAGATGCTTTGACGGTAAAAACTCTGTCGTATATTACGTCGGTAAAAGCGCCGCTAATAAAGCTTACCGTCTTGTACTGAACGACAAATCTGTAATATCCGTCACGGTCAAGGTCAAATGTCATTCCATCCTTGACAGAAAAGACAGACTTGAATGTATCACCGCACTGCGCCTTGAATTCGTTATAGTTGGTATAAGGTATATTTTCATCACCTATACAGCCGTAATAGACTTTGGCTATCGAACCGTCGACCTGACTGAGATCAACAACCGCCTTTGCCTCGCCCTCGACCTTTTTGATAAGCTGTGAATCCTCGCTTGCCTCTACGGTATAAACCACCTCGCACGATTTACCGTTTGCATCGTTATACACGATTACAAAGTTATAAAATCCTTTAAGCGGGAGCTTATACTGCTCGCCGTATGTTACGCCGAAGTCAACGACATAAGTCTTTGTTCCAAGCGCTTTACCCCAGAAATCGTTAAACCACACATACTGCTCAAAGCTGTCACCGTATTTACCGTAGTAAAGTTTTGTAACTGCAAGTCCGTTTTTTTCGATCTGAACGGTATTGCCTTCAATGATCTTAAGCGTAGGTACACAAGCCTTACTGCTTCCGTCGTAATGGAAGGTATAAACAGTATCCTTGTACTTATAGTTAGTAGCGTCAGTACCGCTTACAATGCACTTAAGTACAAATCTGTAATATCCCTTCTGTGAAAAATTGTAGACCTTTTTGTCTCTGGGTGCAAAGTCAGATGAATAAGTAAGTCCGCACATGAGTCTGAACTCATCAAAATCATTGTACTCAACCTCTTCTTCACCTATGTAGCCCCAGTAAACTCTGGTCGCCCATGAGCCGCGCATGTCGGTCGTAACGGCGTTGCCCGCGTCGTTTAAAACAACACAAGGTAATCTGTCGTCAGAAACCGTGCCGTCTGTGGCAGCAAAAACAACTGTTGACATAACGCCAAGTGCCATTACAAAAACCAAAACCGCGCAAAGAATACGTTTGATTTTCAAAAAATCCCCTTCTTTCTTTAAAATTAAATCCATTATATAACAATTTGTTTTATAAGTCAATATAACAATTTGTTATACGGTATACTAAATCTAAATAGTATATTCAGGGAGGAACCATGTATAAACGAATACGCGATTTAAGAGAAGATCACGACTTATTACAAAAAGATCTTGCGGCATATCTGAAGTGCTCTCAGGTATGCTACTCCCACTACGAGATGGGTAAACGCGATATTCCTACCGATGTCCTTATAAAGCTGGCAGCGTTCTATTCCACAAGCGTTGACTATATCCTTGGCATTACCGATAACAATACTCCGTACAAATAAAATAATATAAGGCAGGGCAAGCGTGCCCT